>JBBTUM010000185.1:0-3186 GCA_038063795.1 Patescibacteria group bacterium
TGGGCCTGACTATTTCGAGCGACTCCGTAAGGCTCCGTGGCAGCCGATCCTGGTAAAGTTCTGCGATCGTCTGCACAATCTGCGGACGCTCGACGCCTGCGAAGCCGCGAAACGGAAGCGCAAACTCGCCGAGACAAGGAGGTACTTTCCAGCACTCGCCGATATCCTGCTCGCGCGCATACCGCGAGAGTGCCGCTCCGGCGCGTTGTATGTGACAGGCGCTGTCGCAAACTTCTGCACGGAAAAAGTTCGCCAGCCGTGACACGACTGTACTGCGATGCTCTACCTCGAAACCACGCGGCCCTGTTCCGACATCCGCCAGCCGGCGGAAGCGGAACGGGGCCGTTTTCTTTTTCTAAAAACCTTAGGCCCACTCCATAGGCGTGTAGCCGCTCGTGCGAGGCGCGGACATGATAAGGATCCGCACAAGACTTGTGCCGCCATTTTTCACATACCGCTTGGGCTCAGGGTCGAGACGAATGAACGTCCCCGCAGGGGCGTCATACTCCTTACCATCAATGACCATCGTGGCATCGCCTTTGAGAACGAGAAATACCTCTTCCTGATCTCGTGTAACCTCGTCGTGCTCGGGGATGGCCACGCCTGGTGCGAGGTCGACCATGTTGATGCCGAACGAACGAAGGTCGAGCGACTTGCGAACGAGGATCCACTTCCCGTAATCGCGAAGTAGTTCCGCATCTCGCTTGATGGTGAATTTTTTTGATTCCATACTATTTTTTTTAATGATGCGAAGCTATCGCAAGCGCTGTCTCGATACTGTCGTCCGGTGTCATATCGTTCAACTTCTCGTGCCCACAAAGGGCGCAGCGATGCAGGATGCGAAATGAAGAACCCTTGGAAACGACCTGCGCGGGCTCCATCATGCCTCCGCAGTGTGCTGCGCGGTCGCCCGGATGCACGTCGACATGTTTGCTCCAGAGGCAGACTGGGCAGTGATTCGTGTACCCATCGCCCGACACGGCTGAGCCGCAATGTTCACACTCGAAATCCTCGACACGGCGCGCGAAGGCCTTGCTCATCGCTACTGTTTCAATTTATATCCGCTCCGCACGAGAAACCACGTGATTGCCAGCATGGCAATGAAGACCGTGAAAACGACACCGAGGGCGACGAGAGGTCTGACGTCAGCAATGCCGTAGAAGCCATATCGCATCCCATTGATCATGTAAAAAAGCGGGTTGTAACGCGAGAGCGTCTGGGCGAAAGCCGGTAACATCTCGACCGAGTAAAAGATACCACCGAGAAAACTCAGAGGCATTATGATGAAATTTGGGAATATCGACGCCTGCTCGAAATTATCCGCAACGACGCCCACGATAAATCCAAGGAGCGCGAAGCAGGCCCCGACAAAGATCAACATGAGCAGTATGAACAGTGGATGTTCCGCGCGAAACGGCACAAAGAATAGTGCACAGACGTAAATGGCTCCTGCTGTGATGATAGACCGCCCCACAGACCCGATGACGTATCCCATGATGATCTCGAGGTATGACATGGGCGACACCAGAAGGTCGGTGAACGTGTTCATGTATTTCGACAGGATCAGCGACGAAAAAACCCCGTTAAAAGCCCCCGTCACCATATTCATCATGATGAGTCCGGGCATGATGAACTCGATGTACGACACACCTTGGATATCGCCGACTCGGCTACCGATCGCATGTCCGAAGACAAGGAAGTACAGAATGCTCGTCGCTATCGGTGCGCCCAATACTTGCAGCGGCAGTTTGAACACATGACTGATTTCCTTCTTCGCGATGGTGAGCACGGGGATGAAATTCATACGGTTTTTTCCTGATGGACGTACTTGCGGTAGATATCGGCAAGCGGCGTCCCGTGATCGCTCAACAGTTTTTCTTTCTCTTCAACAAAAAGTATCTTCCCCTGATTTATAATAGCGATGCGCTGCGCGAGTGCTTCAGCTTCTTCCAGATAATGCGTCGTGAGAATGATGGTCTTGCCCATCTCCTTCATTTTTTCGACCAAAGACCACAGATTTTCGCGCAGGTCGACATCGACGCCTGCCGTCGGCTCATCCAAAAAAACGATCTCAGGGTCATGCACGAGCGCTTTTGCGATCATCACCCGACGTTTCATACCTCCTGAGAGTGAGCGCCCGACTGCGTTTCGCTTATCATCGAGCCGCAGCTCTTTCAGTAGCTGGTCGATACGCGGTTCCGCATTGGCGATGCCAAAATAACCGGCCTGAAGCCGGAGCGTCTCGATAACGCTCAAGAAGGGATCGAACGCGATCTCCTGCTGCACGAGACCAATACGCGACCGCGTAAAACGATAATCCTTTTCGACGTCCTTGCCGAGAGCCAAAACGCTACCTGAGGTCTTCATGACCAGGCCAGCGATAATATTGATAAGCGTCGTCTTGCCAGCGCCGTTCGGGCCCAAAAGACCGAATATCTCACCCTCTCTGATATCGAGCGAGACGTCCTTCAGCGCATGAAAACCGTTCCGATAGGTTTTATCGAGATGTGAGATGGAGATGACCGATTCAGACATGCGGTGCAGTATACACGAAAATCAGCTCGAAACCAATGGGCTATTTCACCAGAAACGCTTGGTACCCGCTCGTCTGCTTGCTCTGTGTCTTCTTGAAAAAATTGTCCGCGAGCCTGGCTGCGGCCATCAAAAAGCCTACTCTTCCCAAAGGGCTGATCTTGAGCCAGGTCTCCAACGCGCCGCGGGTATTCTGCAGCACAACGGATGTAAAATTCTTCGCGAGCAAACGCACGGCATCCTCCGAAAATCTCCAGTAGTCTTTGTAATATCCCCGCTCCGCGTGATAGTAATACAGGAACGGCACGTAGATGAAGCAGTAGCCGCCTTTTTTCAGGACACGCCGTATTTCGGCAACAGCCTGCAGCGGATTCTCGACATGCTCCAGGACTGAAACGCAAATGATCGCGTCGACGCTCTCATCCTGAAGCGGAAGATGATGGATGTCACCGACGATGTCGGGATTGTAGTCCGGCACCGGGTCGAGGATCTTGTAATCGACTTTATCAAGGTATTCACGGAGCCACTGGTGTTCGGAAGTTCGCCTGTTTCCCTTATCGCTCAAAAGACGCAGTCCTCCGCCAATATCAATGATGGCATGTTTTTCACGGAAAATCTTTCCGAGATGCGTTTTTGAAAATATCTGGCTCTGAG
>JBBTUM010000186.1:0-1678 GCA_038063795.1 Patescibacteria group bacterium
ATCGAGCGCCTCACGGTATGCTGTTTCACTTATGTATACCGGTGGCATGGCATAGTTCGGATCCTGTCGGTAGTATTTTGGTAGCACTTTTGAATGCATAGTTTTCGTGGACTATTTTGGAGCTAAACCCATTTTTTTTGCGAGTGCGTCTGCGAGGGGGCGGATGCCCTCGCGCTTCTTCTCTAGATCAGGCTCGCGTTCCCAGAGTTGATGCATATTGACATCAACGGCTTCCTCGAGGATCGATGCCACCAGCTGCGTTAGCTGGTTCTCATCATGACCCGGATGTTCGAGTTTCTTCTGTATCAGTTGAGGAAGCTGCGTGTAGTCCGTGCAATGGCCCACAGAGGGTAAAGCGTTATAAAAAGGTTCTCCAAAGGTGATGACGGGTTTGTTCATGAGGGCGGCCTCCCATCCCGCGGTTCCGGTAATGGTCAGAACTAGTTTAGCATGATTGATGAGTGTAAAGCTACTGACATTAGGACGGATCAGCTTGACATTGGGTATCTTTTTCAGTTCTTTATAGAAGGAACGTTTACGATACTCGACCATGGATGGCTGCTCCTTAACGTAAAGTTTAAACCGCAGCGGCAGCGATCTGGCGCTCTGTTTGATGACATGTAGCTGGTCGGTGAAATAGGGCGCGTAGAGCATGGTCGATATCTCTGGCTCCATATGCAAAGGGAAGAATGCGAAATCCTCAGAAGGGTCGATCTCGTCGTACATGTCGGAGATACCGCGCAGGCTCCTGAGTTTGCGCATGATCTGATCCCGGAACTTGTTCCACGGTTTGACGAATGAATAGTCATGTCGTTCCTCGGAAAAAAGGACCTCGTGGATCGAGCCGACGAGCCATCGATAGTATCGAGTCAAATTCTTCGGCGTCAGAAAATCCATCTGCTTCAGACGAGAGGTCCGGTCGAGATAAAACTGAAGGTTTTCAGATACTGATTTCGGTCGCGCTCGGAACTCCTCGATATAGGCGGCCGCGTCCTCAGTGCGGGGGGAAGAGGAGCACTCACGGAGCAGCTGCGCGAATCGTTTCTCAACGCCGGTAAAGAGAGAGAAGTGTTCTGAAATGACATAGGTATTGCCGAGCCGCGATGGTATGATAACGAATACCTTCACGTTCTTCTTTTTTGCAATGTGATAGAGGAGCAATGCTCCCATTCCGCCGACGACCGAGCAGATCAGGACTTCGGGTTTTTCTTTTTCGAGCATGGCTACGATAGCCCTCGCTCTGACTTGGATGAGGCGCATCATTTCCTCGTGCGTAAACGAGGTCTTGTTGTAAGGGTATTCGCGGACGAACTGGTTGAGTCTGATAATTCTGTCGATCTCGATATACGGCCATAGATTTGGTATTCCGAACTCCTTCTCAAGCCATTGGAGATACTGCGGGTCAAGTTTCTCCTTCTGATACTCAGCGTGCAAGCCTTCGTCCAGTAGTAGCGACGAGTACCTAACATCGAGCTGATTTGTCAAAAAAGTAAGCCCCTGGCGTCTGTAGACATAGGCGCAGAAGTTATCAACACGGTATTTTTCATGGAGATGGGCAGCGATAAAATGCCCTATATAGGCAAATCGCCGTTGTAGCAGTAGGCAAACGTTCATTGTTTTGCGCGCGTAATTAAGGGATATATCTACGATATCATGACCTTTTTGACATGTCAAAGAC
>JBBTUM010000187.1:0-7642 GCA_038063795.1 Patescibacteria group bacterium
TTTTCTGTTCAAAAATCAAAGCTAATTTTGCTTGTTCAGAACACAGGCGTCGTGTTTCATCATCTGTCCGGTATCAGACCTTCCTTCGCGAACTAATCCATTGTCATCATGATCAAAATCAAAGTGAATGAAGAGCGGCGGCTGATGACGATCTTGCTGGTATCCCCATCTCACCAATGGAAATGAGCCGAGACCGCAGCCATTCACATTGGGGACGCCAACTGGTTGGGTGGCTGCGAATGTTGGGACAGCTAAGAAGACTCCGAAGGAAATAATTGCTAGTACTTTTTTCATAGTTTTTTTCGCTTGATTACGAATCCTACTGCGACCTTTTTAGCAAAGTAGCTTACTACGCGGGATTCCCTGTGTCAAGGGCTCTGTAAGAAATTTCTCCAAGATAAGCCTTTTTTTGCAGAAAGAAAAAGCTCGGATTGACCCTTTGGCACGGTCAGTGTATACTATGTGCGAAAATTGATTTGAAAAAGTCGGTTTTCGCACTGGTTTTATCTCCTCACTCCTACACGTCAGAAGCGAGGATATTTAATTTCTATGCCTGAGAATCAACAGCATCGTGATGAGTCTCTCGAGCCGTGGTGGAGGCCGGCAGTCGCGATCTTTGGCGAGGTGACAGGCTGGATCGTAGTACCGATCGTCGGGGCGCTCTATCTGGGCCGATATCTCGACGAGCGGAACGGCACGACCAATCTGTATTTTCTCGGTCTGACGTTTCTCGCCTTCATCATCTCAAGCGTCGGTATCGGCATTGTGGGGGTAAAGTACATCCGTAGCATCGAAGATAGTAACAAAAAAGAAAAAAACGGTACACATGACAGCGGGCAATAGTAATTCGACAGCAGTGGCAGATACAGCGCAGCAGGAAGCCGGAGTTTCCGGTGAGGTGGCTGGCGCTGGCGCGACGGAAGCGATCGAGGTCTCTCATGAGGTAACGTTGTTCTCTGAGCCCGTTTTTCATATCGGAAGCCTCACCGTCACCAATTCACTTTTGAATTCATGGCTGGCGGTTTTTTTGATCGCGGTCATCGCAGTGCTCATCGGTCGCTCGATTCGTCGCGTACCGCGCGGCCTGCAGAATTTCGCCGAATTCGTCGTCGAGGCAGCGCTCAAGCTCGCTGATAGTGTGACGAACGACCGCAGAAAGACGCTGAAGATCTTTCCGGTCGTTTTCTCGGTATTTCTTTTTATACTCGTCAACAACTGGCTCGGTCTGATCCCCGGCGTCGGGTCGATCGGCTTTATCGAAAGCGCAAATGGCCATGCTGCTTTTGTTCCTCTCTTCCGAGGAGCGACTGCGGACCTGAATACGACGCTGGCGCTCGCACTGTTCTCCGTCGTTACCGCGAATATTTTCGGTATCCTCTCTGTCGGAGCGTGGAACTACTTCAATAAATTCGTAAATCTGAAAGCGCTCGGCCAGATACCCTCAAGGATACTGAAGGAGCCGACGATAGCACTGGTGAACCCGATCACTTTTTTTGTGGGACTCATCGAGATCATCGGTGAGATCGCGAAGATCGCATCGCTGTCGTTCAGGTTATTCGGGAATATTTTTGCCGGGGAGGTTCTCCTGACCTCGATCGCGGTCATTTTTGCCTTCGGACTCCCGATACCGTTCATGTTCCTTGAGATCCTCGTCGGGATCGTACAGGCTTTGATCTTTGCAATGCTGACCCTTGTCTACTTTACGGTAGCTGCCGAAAGTCATGGATCAGAGTATCATGCAGAGGGGTCTTCGGCCGAGGCCAGTTCCGAGGCGCATTGATGGCTCGATGGTGGTCCGGTGGTCGACCGGGTCAGCACAGAACCATTAATACAGGGCGACGATAAATAATAAATCACCTACGTCGTAACCTGCGGAGAAATAACAATGGAACTCACGACATTAGCAAAGGCACTCGCGATCGGCATTGGCAGTATCGCCCCGGCGCTCGCGATCGGAAAGATCGGAGCGAAGGCCATGGAGTCCATCGGCCGCAATCCTGAGTCAGCGGGGAAGATACTCGTTCCGATGCTTCTCGCCTCAGCCTTCGCGGAAGCCATCGCCATCTACGCGTTGGTCATCGCATTCGGGATCAAATAGTTTGATTGGCTATCCCTGCCTCGCTCGCAGCGGGGCAGCAGTAACCAATTAAAAAAATGGAAGAATTGATAACAACATTTCATATCGACTGGAAGCTGATGCTCGCGCAGCTCGTGAATTTCATTATCGTTTTTGTCGTGCTGTGGCGCTTCGCCCTGAAGCCACTGATGAAGAACATGAGCGAACGGAGCGCGACTATCGAGCAGAGCCTCAAGGATGCCGAAGCGATCGATCAGAAGTTGAAGAAGACCGAGGAGGATGCTCGTCAGCACATCTCAGAAGCGCGCGCGCAGGCGATGGCGATCCTGAACGAGACCAAAAAACAGGCCGAGGCGAAGCGCCAGGAGATGCTGGGAAAGACGAAACAGGAAGTGGAGGGCATCATTCGATCGGCGAAGGATCAGATCGGTCAGGAAAAAGAATCGATGCTTGTCGAGGCCAAGAAAGAGCTCGCGCATCTGGTCGGACTCTCGCTCCACAAGATCATGGGAACGTCCATCGATAAAAAGATTGACGAGCAGTATATCAAGGACCGCATACGTCACCTCAAATAGTATGACGAAACCGTTCACCAGACAACTTGCGCGCGCTCTCTACGCCGTTGCACAGGACAAGAAAAGCATCGAGCTTGATGTGGTCATCGGTCGCGCAATAGCGCTTCTCCGTGCACGTCCGGGAATACCGCAGACGCAAGAGCTGCTTGCCGAGCTGGAGCGGGTGCATCGTGAGGAGACTGCTGGCATCCGGGCGGTGGTCACGAGCAAGGTTCCGTTGTCGCATGGTCTGAAGGCCGAACTCACGCGTGTGCTCGAGCACAGATTCAAAAAAGACGTCGATGTCGATGAAGTAATGGACGATTCGGTTTTGGGAGGTTTTCGTGTTCGAGTCGGTGATTTTATCATCGACGCGACGCTGACAACACAGATCAAAGAATTAACAAAACATTTAATGAATGCGTAACGTATGTCCTACGACCACTTGGTGAAAAGCTTGCAAAAACAACTTGAGGGGTTTACACCTTCGACAAAAGAGGAAAAGATCGGTGAGATCATTGAGATCGGCGATGGCATTGCGCGCGTTTCCGGCCTTTCGAGCGTTGTTTCAATGGAGATGGTCGAGTGCGAGGACAGTGCGGGCAAGACGACGACGGCATTGGCGCTGAATCTCGAGGAAGAGAGCGTCGGTATCATGTTCCTCGGGGATTCCGGCGGTTTGCGGCAGGGGGATACGGTGCGTACCACTGGACGAGTGCTCGAGGTCCCGGTGGGCAATGCAATGATCGGTCGTGTCGTGAACGCGTTGGGCCAGCCGGTCGACGGCAAGCACGCGATCGCGTCGGGCGAGTTTTATCCGGTCGAGAAGATCGCGCCGGGCGTCATCAAGCGCCAGTCAGTGCGTGAACCTTTGCAGACCGGCATTAAGGCGATCGACTCATTGATACCTATCGGCCGCGGGCAACGCGAGCTGATCATCGGTGATCGTCAGACGGGCAAAACCGCGCTTGCTATCGATACCATTCTGAACCAGAAGGACCAGAACGTCATTTGTATCTACGTAGCCATCGGCCAGAAGGAATCGAAGATAGCAAAGATCGTCGCCAGGCTTCAGGAAGCCGGGGCGATGGCATACACGACGATCGTGCTTGCCGGGGCGTCTGATCCGGCAGCCATGTCCTATATCGCTCCCTATGCAGGTTGCGCGCTCGGCGAGTACTTCATGGATCAGGGCAAGGACGCGCTCATCATCTATGATGATCTCTCAAAGCACGCGGTCGCATATCGACAGGTATCACTCTTGCTCCGGCGGCCGCCGGGACGCGAGGCCTATCCGGGCGACATTTTTTACCTCCATTCGCGTCTCTTGGAACGCGCGGCGAAAATGAGCACGGAGGCTGGCGGAGGGTCCTTGACCGCCTTACCGATCATCGAAACGCAGGCAGGAGACGTCTCGGCATATATTCCGACGAACGTGATCTCGATCACCGATGGACAGATCTACCTTGAGGGCGATCTGTTCTACAGGGGGATCAGGCCAGCGCTGAATGTCGGTCTCTCAGTGTCGCGCGTCGGCTCCGCCGCGCAGATCAAGGCGATGAAGAAGGTCGCAGGAAGCCTGAAGCTTGACATGGCTCAGTTCAGAGAGCTTGAGGCGTTCGCGCAGTTCGGTTCCGATCTTGATGAGGACACCAGGCAGAAGCTGGAGCGTGGCAAGCGCGTCGTCGAGATCATGAAGCAGGGGCAGTATCGCCCGCTGTCGGTCGAGAAACAGGTCGCAATCCTGTATGCCGCCTCGCAGGGTCTCTTGGATACCATCGATCCTGAGCGTCTCGCTGAATTCGAGGAGAAGCTCCATGAGCATCTTGAGGCGAACTACGGGAAGCTACTTGCTGCGATACGGGAGAAAGGCGAGCTGACGCCGGAGATCGAGGAGCAACTGAAGAAGGCGCTCGGCGAGATCATTCAGGCATTTACGACGTAATCAGAGAAGTCTCCAACCATGCCGCAGGCAAGCAAAGACATCCAGCGACGGCTTAAGTCGGTCCGCAACATCAACAAGATCACGCGAGCGATGGAGCTTGTTGCTGCGAGCAAGATGCGGAAGAGCGTCTCGCGCGTGCTTGCGAGCAGGGCATATGCAGATACGGCGTGGAAGACCGCAATGAATCTCGTGCAGCGGCTCGACGCGACGCACCATCCGCTTCTCGAAGAACGGCCGGTGAGCTCGATCGCGATGCTCGTGGTGAGCAGCAACCGGGGGCTGTGCGGAGCGTTCAACCTGAACATCGTTCACAAGGCAGTCCAATTTTTGGCGTCGCAGGACTGGCCCGAGGCCCATTTTTTTACGCTGGGTAAGAAGGGTGCGCAGGAATTGTCGCGCCTTCGGAAACATATCGTGTCTGATTATCAGAAAAACGATATTACCGCCTCAGCGGGGGAACTGAGCGCATGCGCCGATGAGCTTGTCAGCGGCTTTCTCGCGAAAACATACGACCGTGTCTTTCTCGCCTATACGGATTTTGAATCCAGCTTGCGGCAAGTACAGCGCATCCGTTATCTGCTACCGCTGTATCGCCCCAGCAAGCACTTGGGCCATATCGGTCCCGACCCCGAGGGCAACGGAGCCGCGAACGGTGGTGAGTATCTTTTTGAGCCGTCTCGCAGAAAGGTGCTGGATGCGCTGCTGCCGAGGATCGTCGAGGTGCAGCTGTATCAGGCAGTTCTCGAGACCGAGGCTTCAGAGCATTCGGCACGCATGATGGCGATGCGTAACGCGACCGAGGCTGCGACCGACATGATAGACTCGTTGTCGCTTGCCTATAACCAGGCGCGGCAAGCGGCCATCACGGCTGAGCTTGCGGAGATCTCTGCTGCGACTGTCGCCGTTCAATAAATTTAGAATTTAAGAGAGTAGTTAGTATTTCAACGCTTATGAATCAAGGACGAATACAGCAGATCATCGGAGCCGTGGTCGATGTGTACTTTGAGAAGCAACTGCCAGAGATCAATGCGGCCCTCACGATACAGCGTAATCAAGGAAGTGAGCTCGTGCTTGAGGTCGCGAAGCATATGGGCGGCAATGTCGTGCGGACCGTGGCTATGGGCACGACCGATGGCCTTTCACGGGGCGAAAAAGTTACTGATACGGGGGTTCCTATCTCGGTGCCGGTCGGGAAGCAGACACTGGGACGCATGTTCGATCTGCTCGGACGCGCGATCGACGGCAAAGAGGCGGTCACCACCGGTGAACGTCTGCCGATACATCGCCCTGCACCGTCATTCACCGAGCAGTCGACCAAGACCGAGGTTTTTGAAACAGGCATCAAGGTCATCGATCTCATATGTCCTTTTACGAAAGGCGGTAAGGTTGGTCTCTTTGGCGGCGCTGGCGTCGGGAAAACGGTCGTGATACAGGAGCTTATCAGAAATATTGCCGCAGAGCACGGTGGTTACTCTATTTTTGCGGGCGTCGGCGAACGGACCCGCGAAGGCAATGACCTCTATCATGAGATGAAGACGTCAGGCGTGCTCGACAAGACCTCGCTCGTCTTTGGCCAGATGAACGAACCACCGGGAGCACGTGCCCGCGTTGCCCTTTCGGCACTCACCATGGCGGAATATTTCCGAGACCAGGAAGGCAAGGATGTGCTCCTCTTTATCGACAATATTTTCCGGTTTACTCAGGCCGGGTCAGAGGTGTCCGCTCTCCTGGGCCGGATGCCGTCGGCAGTCGGTTATCAACCCACACTCGCGACCGAGATGGGTGAGCTGCAGGAGCGTATTACGTCGACGACGAAGGGTTCGATAACCTCAGTCCAGGCAGTATACGTTCCCGCGGATGACCTCACCGACCCGGCGCCGGCGACGACCTTCTCGCATCTTGACTCGACCGTCGTGCTCTCGCGTCCGCTGGCCGAACTTGCGATCTATCCGGCCGTCGACCCTCTTGATTCGAGCTCGGTCATCCTTGATCCGGAGATCGTCGGCGCGGAACACTATCGTGTGGCGCGTGGCGTGCAGAAAGTTTTGCAGAGATACAAGGACCTTCAAGATATCATCGCGATCCTCGGTATGGACGAGCTCTCGGACGAGGATAAGCTTGTGGTCGCCCGCGCTCGCAAAGTGCAACGTTTCCTTTCACAGCCGTTCTTCGTTGCTGAAGTCTTTACCGGGAAGCCTGGAAAGTACGTATCTCTTGCTGACACGATACAAGGGTTCGGGGAGATCCTCGATGGCAAGCATGATGACAAATCTGAGACTGCTTTCTACATGAAGGGCGCCATTAACGAAGTGAACTAGCGATGGGATCGATCGCATTCAAGATAGTGAGTCCGGAGCGCGTCGTTTTCGAAGCACGGATTTCGCAGGTCTCGCTCCCGACGGAGATGGGGGAGATCACGGTGCTTCCGAACCATATTCCTGTTGTGAGTAACCTCATGCCGGGGGAGATCGTGATCCAGGATGAGAAGGGCGTCGAGACCTCACTTGCCGTCTCGGGAGGCTTCGTCCAGATCAGCGGCGACGCGGTCACGGTTCTCGCTGATACTGCCGAGCTGGCGCATGAGATCAGTGAAGAGCGCGCAGCCGAGGCGCATCGCAGAGCACACGAGCTTCTGAAGGCGAAAGCGGGCGCGCCAGACCAGGATTATGCCCGCTTGAAAGTACTCATGGACAAACAATTCGCCCGGCTCAAGGTCGCGCGTAAATACAAGCAGCGAGGAGCACGTTCGGGGATGTCTTAGTGTTTAAAAAAGTGCGGATCGATCTGAATCGTTCGTTACAGAGTGAGCGATTTTTTTTATAAAAAAGGAGGGGACCCGTGGTGGCATCCCCTCGCGACAGGCGCTAGCCCGTCGAGTCTCGTGGCCGATGCATCTACATCATTCTGTCCCCATACGGTGTGTGTGAGAAGGTGTCTAGTGCAGCCCTTGGCTTGAAAGACAAAAAGGACTATATCAGGAAGCGATAGGGTTGTCAAGTCCGTGCTGACTCCCATAGCCCCCTGTGTTATAATGATCCAATGAAGTATTTTTATCTGGTGCGCCAC
>JBBTUM010000187.1:7652-13757 GCA_038063795.1 Patescibacteria group bacterium
CACACCGAGTTTGAGAATCCTGACGAGATCCTGCATGGCCGCCTACCACTGCGATTATCCGAGAAGGGGGGGGAGCAAGCTGCGCAGATCGCAAAAAAACTGAAGAAAAAAAAGATCGCTCGCATTTACTCGAGTCCCGTACTGCGCTGCAGGGAGACGAGCCAGATACTGAGTAAGGCGCTCGACATCCCCATCATCTACGACCAGCGTTTGCTGGAGGTGCTCTCCGTCATGCAGGGGATGAAATTGACTGAATACGAGAAGGTTCGCGATCAAGTATATACCATTGCAGACGAGCTCGGTGGCGAGACGATGATAGATGTGCAGATGCGGATGATGGATTTCTTTTTTGAAAAAATAAGGAAAGAGCCGGACAATATCGTCATCTGCTCTCACGGAGATCCGCTGCATTTGCTTTATTTAGGCCTCGTAAAGAAGGATCTGCCCGAAGATCCGTCAGGGTTTGACAATGATGAATACCCGTTAAAAGGATCGATCCGGGAGGTGAAGATCCTTGATGATAATTCTCTCAAGGTCGGTGCACTGACAAAGCTTTAAAAAAGAAGACCGGCCAACCCGCGGGGCGGGGTGGCCGGTACAGACATTACAGCAGAAGCGAGGCTTTCTTCAGCTGATCATACAGGCTCTCTGGAGCGTCTGGACTACTTGAGTCGAGCGAGGACAGGGCTTTCTGCATGTGTCCTGTGAATTCCTCGATGACCGGTACGCGAAGCTTTTCGTCGCTCATGTGCAGGATCGGCTCCAGAATACCACTTATGGCCCGCTTGATCGTCATAACGGGCAGTTGAGGCGACTCGCGAAGGAGATGCCGCATGATCGAGATGATGACACGTTCGAGAGCGATCTGCTTGCGCTTCAAGATCGTCGCGATCCGGCAGCACATTATGTGTGTGCGGAGCGTTTGCCAGTCCTCACGTGTGAGTCGCGGCTTACGCAAAACATCACGTGCGGCACGCAGGTCGTCGATCGTGAGCTTGCACATGGATCGATGCGGCTCGAAGTCGATCGATTCGAGCTCTTGCGCGATCGATTCGAAACGGGTCGCGATCGCGAGACGACGACTGCGGTCGTAGAGGGGCTTCATGCCGTCATATTTCAGCAGCTCTGCGACGTACCGGTGCAGCGTCTCGAATCGGAGTTCGGACAGCTTGATGAGGATCCAGAGACCGCGTTGCCGGGCAAGGATATGAGGTTCGATATGGAGCACCTCCTCGAACCTTTCCAGCAGCCGCCCTCGCGCGGCGACGGTGCGTGCTCGGACAGCGGGTAGATTCCTCGATCCGAGAACGGCGCTGATCTGTTCGCGAGCCGCAGTCTTCGTTAGCTTTCTCGCGTGAGTAAGCGGCTCTGTAAACCGAGCGACCAAACCGTCGAACTGTTCCTGATCACGCCGTGTGCGGGACCCTCCCTCGATGCCCAGTGATCGCAGGTTCAGGCGCAGCGCGCCTTCGCGGAGGTTTTCGAGAAGATTTTTCTCTCCGTGGTAAAAATTGATGCCATACCGATAGAGAATATGTTCCGTCTGCCGGTAGGCGTAGTAGGCGTTCTCGACGATCTGCCAGTAATCAGCGTCGACATTGCGCACGAGGATCCTGCCTGCGTAGCGATCCGGCTTCTGGATGATGCCGAAGCCAAGACTGAATACGTTCATACGTACGGATAGGTCGATCTCACCGACGCGGATCGTGCGGGTAGTACCGCGACCTATTTTTTTCATCATGAGCTGGCGCCTCCCTGTGGCGTTTCGTTTTGGCAATGAACAGCAGTGAAGGGTGAATGTACTCAATTGCTGCGTCTGCTGTCAAGATGCCTGCCGTAATTGAAAAGCAGGTCATCACGCTCGGCGTGATGACCTGCTGTAGAACTCTCGCGTCGCTACTTCGCGGCGCGAGCCTCCTCCCTGAGGTTGTCGGGAGCGACGTGCTTGCCGTCGATTTTCGAGTAGAGGGCGGCCAGCTCCTTGAGAGCGGCTTCCTCGCTCCCGACGGAAGTGGCGAGCACGCTGGCGACGAATCGCCCGCGGAACTTGCCCTGCGTACGGGCGAGGTGCGCACCGAGGATCCGCCGGCGCTTCTTCAGCCTTGAGATGCCGAGCGCCTTCGCCGATTTCGCGTAGACCTGCTCCAGGGCACGGCCCTCGTCCTTCGAGCTCTTCGACGCGGCGCGGAGCAGATTCAGCTCGATCGCTGTGGCCTCGGCTTTCTCGAGTTTTCTTCCGGACCGTCTTCGGATCGGAGCATCCGCTTCGGGATGCCGTTCCAACTCGGCGCGAGGTCCAGGCTTTTTGGGCGCCGGTGCCGTTCCGTTCACGAGCACGCTGATCTTTCTGAGGCGCTCTT
This sequence comes from Patescibacteria group bacterium, assembly GCA_038063795.1. Lineage (GTDB taxonomy): Bacteria > Patescibacteriota > Patescibacteriia > UBA1558 > 2-01-FULL-52-15 > JBBTUM01. Next base: position 10,013 of record JBBTUM010000187.1, read on the forward strand.
CGAGTGCGCTTGCATTTTTCACGCTCGCGAGGAGCGACTTGAATTCCGCAAGGACTGGGCCTCCGGCTACTTCGGCTATCTGTTGCAGCTTCTCGTACATCAGTTCCTCCTGTGATGAGGGAGTTTCTCCCGGAATGAGCAGCTCAGTGGCGCTGCCGATGTATTGGAGTGGACTTGCAACCCAGCGCTCTTTCAGAGCGAGAGCTGCGGATGGCATGCCAACGCCCTCGAGCGTCGCCAGATGGAAAAAATAGGAACGCATGCGAAAGGGCGTGTGCGACCAGCGCGAAACGTAGAGGTAGCGCTCCATAGCATCGGGGAGTGCCGTCACGGTTTCGTTCTCACCGCCAAGGAGCGAGAGCATCGTGAGGAACAGACTGAGTTCACGAAGCGCTCCTTTCCTGGGGTCCGCTTGTCTCAAAAAAGCGGGCAGGGTCGCATTCGTTGGAACCTGCATCTGTTGTTGCATGAAGTGGTCCATGAGCGTCTGCGCCTTGGACTCACCGAGCACCCGCGATGCTTCCGACAGAAGCTTCTGCTCGTGAGCAAGAGCGCGGTTACCCCGTTGGTCGGAGACTGTTATGGCAAGGCATCGGCCTTCGCTGTTCACGACGAGCGGAACGAGCGGCTGAACGGCCGTTACCTTGCACTCGAGCGTACCGCATAGGTCAAGATGCAGTGAGTCGATGCGGCTTCCTGCGCCGTGGATCGCGGTGAGCGTTCGTGCAAAACTCGCCAGATCGTTCGAGAGACAGTAGCCGTATTCTCGCAGGAGCGCCTGGCCTGAACTTCGCCCGCGCTCGATGAGATAGCCATGCCTTGGCGGAATACCCGCTTTTTTCCAGAGGCGCGCTTCGATGCCCTCGCCTCCCATGGTCACAAAGATTCCCTTCCCGGCCCCTGTGTAGCGTCTCGCAAATGTGAGGAAGGCCGTGAGGACGCGGAGCTTCGTCTCGGTTTTGCCCAACGCGGCACCTCCCTTATAGTTTGATATGACAATGTACGTGTTTGAGCGACACAAAAAAATATCATATTGACGCAGCTCTGTCAATCAAATCTTGACAGGGGGCCTTGTGCACGGTATAGTTTTCGGTCTGTTACACAAGGGCTCTTTTAAAACAATCACTTCATGCGCATAGGCGTGTCAAGGGGGTGGTATGGTTACGCGGAAGTCAGAGGCTCCGGAGGAGGGAGGACGCCTGGTTCCGATGCACTCGGACGCCAGGATTGCTCCGAAGATCGATCGGGCTGTAACGACGTTCGAGAGCTTGAAGACCATGTTCTCGAACGCCTTCGTGCTCGACATCATCGATCGTCAGATCGAGCTGCTGAACCTGATCAGGGTCGTGAAGGACCCGGATCAAATCGAGACGGCAGTGACGAAGGCGATCGAGGCCCTCGCAACGCTCGAATCGTTTTTCTCCAAGCTGCCGGTTCCCCAGCCACAGAGCACAGATGAGGTGGATGCCCTTGCTGAGGCGCTGACCAGATTTTTTGATCAGCGTGACGAGGAGCTGCATCATGCGCTAGCGAAGCTTGCGGGGGAGAATCGCGAGCTCAAGAGAGTTCGTGAAGAGCAGCGCCAGATCGATAAGAAGCATCTGAATCGCCTCGACGCAACGCTCGGCGGCCGGATCTCTCGGTTGACGGATACGCTGTCTGCGCATCGTGACCAGCTGAGACTGCTCGATGACGTCTCTCGTCTCAGGGATGAGAAGCTGGACCTCGAACGGCGCCTTGCCGAACTGTCTCGCTCGAGCATTGAGCGAGACGCCGGTGAGATCAGCGCGTTGATAGCAAAACTACAGCATATGGCGCTGCTTCTGGACGTCGGCCGCGACGAGGAAGTCGTTCGTTCATCCTCAGACCACGCTGCTTCGAATCAGGAGTTGTCTGACGCGATCAAGCTTCAGATCGCTTGGTTCGAGCAGTGCGGCGACCGACAGGCAGATGCAGAGAGCGTCAGAGTTGAGGTTCAGACCGAGCTCGATGACGTTCGGAGCAAGATCAGGTTCGGCGCAGTCGAGACGGCTCGCAGGCAGTTCATGGAACGCGAACGGCAGCTTGAGCGCGAGCTGGCTTCGCTGAACAACTTCATCGAGGAGCTGGTTCGGGTCCAGACTGAGCAGCGGCGAGCTTTCGAGCCGCTCAAGCGTTTTCGCGAGGCCTTCATGTCCATCAGGGACGGCCTGACCCCCGAATTGCAGACGCTCATCGCAATGCCGCTCCCGGGTATTCCCGAGATCCCGGAGCTGCCGACGGAAGACTCGGCAGCTGAGGCGGTCGACGATGAGCACTTGCGGATGGGTGTCGGAGCCGGCTCTGATCTCAGGCGACGGTCAACGCTGGATAGCATCGCGGCTACACACGGACTCAAGACGGGAGCGGTGCTTCTTCTGACGCTCTACGAGGTTTTACCTCTGGGACGCGCGCGTGGCGGCAAGGGTCAGCGTGGCTTACTCAGTGTGGCATCCGCGGCACGAAAGGCAGGGTTGCTTCAGATTTTCGGCCCGGATGCAGACGACGAGGTCTGGACGATTCTTCGCGGAACCGGCGTGAAATTCGATGAGCTCTTCAAAGGGCTTCTTGCCTACCGCGGAGCCATGAGGGGACGCCACATCTACGTGCGGTCTGACGATCAGCTTCCGTGGAAGGTTGGCGATCTCTTTACCGCTGAGGAGATCAAGACCTTCGAGGACGGCATTTTGTCCTGGAGGATGGAGGGAAAGTAACATAAGAAGGCGCCGGCTCGTACACCCACTAGGGTGACGAGTCCGGCGCCTTTTTCAGTGCCTCTAAGTGCTTTTCGCTATCGCTTGCGCTCCCTCCTGAGGAAGTCCATCCGTCGCTCGCCGACGAACCTGGTGACCTCGATCGGGTCGGAGGGGAACTTCGCCGCGCCGACGGCCTCCAGGATCTTCAGGAGGACGTGCTCTGAGCGCGCGGTTCTGGCGGTCGGCATGGGCTTGTACCCTACCGCGTTCAGGTAGATGACCCGTCCGTTGGAGGTGTCGACCTGAGCCAGGATCAGGGGATCGAGCTGCCGTTTCGACAGCTCATACTCGTCGTTCCCGATCTTGATGGGGATCGTAGGCTGCCGCTGAGGACGGCGAGGGCCGTGCGTTCCGCCTCCGCCGTTTCCCGAGCCGCCTCCCGTGCCGGGCTTCCTGTGGGGCGCTGCGAAGCCGCCGTCGGTGCCTGTGCTCTGGGGCACACCCCAGATCTTGCGACACTGGTCAACGAAATCGGTCACGATGCGATCGAATTGATCACGGCCGAAGACGTCTTCGTCGTCGAGCAATGCCCGGGCGCGTTCCGCGACCTGACCGACCATGAACGATGTGGCACTGCGCCACGCCGGGCTCCGGAGGAACTTGCTTCGGAGCCCCGTTCTCGAGGTGTCCTGATTCTCCAGGAGGCCGGGGATCAGGATGTCGCCCGTCAGATCCGGCCGCCAGAGCGGATACGGAATGATCTGCGAGAGACCGCGTCCGCAGGCGACACGAAGTCCGGTCGCAGCATCCGTCAGCCAGATGCCGCTGTCCGCGTCGTCGTCATCGCATTTGTCGATGAAGACCTCGATGTTCCCTTTGGCGGAGGACATCGTGATGCCCGATGCAAGTGGCGGCGGGTGCAACGTGCGCCCTCCGACCTGGAGCTTGAACATCATGTCCTGCTTCCTCGGAATGCGCCACATGAGCGCCCTCCGGATGTCCTCGTAGGACGTGAAGACGGGATTCGGGAT
>JBBTUM010000188.1:0-1322 GCA_038063795.1 Patescibacteria group bacterium
GGAGCGTCTGCGCTGCTACCTGTACCGGGCCTGATAAGAAGTTACTCATGGTATTTGTACTCGTCGTGATCAGTGGCGTCGCGATATATGCATTTACGTTTCCAAATTCAGCGGGCCGACCACCACGCGTTTCAGATGGCGACGAGAGTGTTGGTTGTATCGCTCTTTCCGATCCCGTGTGCGGCGTCGATGGCACGACATATTCCAATAACTGTGTCGCCACTGAACAGAATGGCGTCGCTGTGGCGTATCGGGGGGAGTGTCGGTCGACGACTGAGCTCACTGACGATGAGCGTAACTATTTGATGTGGTTTCTCCGCGAGCGCGACGCCGCTGGGATGCAACCTGTCCCTGTCCGTCACGTCCTCACAGCGGTATCTCCGAGCGTTTCCGGCAGTACTTTTTATACGTATGAGTGGGACGGCGGCAGCATAGAGCTCGAGGTCAACGCGGACGGTGAAGTGGTTGGAGCGACCGACTCGGCCGGCGTCGACTATCTTTCGGACTAACGTAACAATACGTGCCGTACCTCGATCTCATCTTCATCCCGATCTTCGCACTCTACGTGTACTGGATCTGGGGCCTTCTGAGAGCGCTCTCGTCTGATGCTCCGTATGTCCCGATCAGACACGAGGTGCTGCAGCGGATGCTCGCGATGGCATCACCGAAGCCGGATGCAGTATGGGTCGATCTCGGTTCAGGTGATGGAAGGATACTGATCGAGGCTTGTCGGACTTTCCCCACGATTCGCGGAGTGGGCATCGAGAGAATCAGACCGCTCCGGTGGTATGCGCGCCTCAATATTTTGATTGCAGGACTCTCGCGTCGTCTCACCATTCGAGGCGGAGATTTTTTTACCGCAGACCTTTCCGGCGCGGATATCGTGAGTTTTTATCTCTTGCCCGAGACGAACAAGCGGTTGATTTCAAAACTGCAGAAAGAGCTCAAACCAGGAGCTCAAGTCATCTTTCATCGTCATCCGGTTCCGGGGCTTCAGCTTGCCGCGGAGGATACCGACTATCGTATCTATACATATATAGTGCTGTAAGGCAGTTCAGTGTTTGGTCAAGGGCGTGCGCGGTACGGTGAGGCTTACTTCTGTCCCGACATTTTCGATGCTGTCGATGGAGATTTCGCCTCCCAGTATTTCGACCAGTTGTTTCGTGATCCAAAGGCCCAGACCGGTACCCGTAACGCCCTGGGTATTTTCATTTTTGACCCGGTAGAATTTTGAGAATAACTGTTCGCGGTCTTTCGCGCCAATGCCGACCCCGGTATCTTTGACCTTCACGCGGACAAGCGCATCGGTTGCCTCGGCGCTG
>JBBTUM010000189.1:0-7457 GCA_038063795.1 Patescibacteria group bacterium
AATATACTGCCATGGTCGGTCTTTACTGCCTGTATCCTGTGCGGGAAGCGCGCGATGACCTCTGGTAAGAACCGTATCGAGTGAAACGATGTCTCGTTGTCGTAGACAGCCAAATACCGCCACCTGCTTGCACAATCAATGGCCGTATACTGGAAATACTTCCTCTCTGCAATGGTTCCGGGCACATACTTCACGTCGACCTCAATGAGCTCACCCAGTTGACGTTGCGCTTTGAGGTACTTGTATTTCACTCACTTCACACGATACTTTCTCACGAGGCCCTCCTTGTTCAGGATCTTACCAATGGTACGAGGGTCGATATGGATGCCTTCCTTGGCAAGCTGCCAATGGATTTTCTTGGCACATTTCTTCGTCTCCTTACGAATTGCGACGACTCGTTCTTTGATCCAGATGGGCGTCTCAAGGGGCTGTGTTTTTGACTCCGTTGAAAGGGGCTCTCATGCAGCGGTGCCACCCTTCTTGTATGCTGCGACCCAGCGCTCAAGGCTCCGCTTACTGTAGGGGCAGACCTTGGCTGCATCGATGAGCTTAATATCGTGGCGCACAATGGGGGCAACCCACCTGAGCCTTTCTTCCCTAATTGTTTTTGCCATACCTATTGCCATTCTCCCATTGTACGGGAAACCGCCATATGTGTGTGCACATTACCCGAAGTCCTTGACAATTACTGAATAATATGGTATTTTAGCACATCAACGATGTTCGTTCAAAACGCGGTAATTTCAAGCTATCCACGAGGCATTCCATGAAAATCGACGATAGCGCATGGACGACTAGCCTTTCGCAGGGCATTCGGGAAGCCCTTCTGAAAGAAGGACAGCACTACATCGTCGTGAGGAACGACGAGCAGGAACGGATGGGCGAAAGCGCCGTGAAGGCGCTCGCTACCACGCTTCGGCGAACGCCGAACATCACGTTCGTGCGACCGACCGAGAGCACCGAAGACTTCCTCGATGCCGGCATCGACCTCGAGGAACCGATCACTGCGCAGTAAAACGGACTTCCGGCAAGAAGGAGGAGTCACCATGACGATCGCGCTCGCTATCATGCTGTTTGGTCTGCTGCCCGTGGGCAGCTTCATCGAGGCCTGGGCGAAGATGCCGGCCTCGGTGCGCGTCTCCCGGCGCTAGCTAGCCGGACGAAGACAGAAAGCGGAGGAGAAGATACCCGCGCGTATCACTCTTCCGCTTTTTCATTTCTATAAAAAGAAGAACCGCCCAGCACCATTCCGACATTCCGTCGGAGTGGTGCTGGGCGGCAGACACACTAGACCTGGCGGTCTCCCCGCTCGGTCTTGAAGTACTTGAAGACCTCGGGATCGAATCCTTTGCCACACACGGTGGCAAGGAGCGCGTACGAGACACGATAGGGATCCATGTTCGCCGCCGGACGACGGTCCTCGAGATAGCCGCAGCCATCCTTCGCCACGGCCGCCGGGATGCGGATGGAAGCGCCTCGATCGCCGACGCCGTACCTGAACGTACGGTAGTCGCAGGTCTCATGGAGACCGGTCAGGCGATGCTGATTGCCTGCGCCGTAGATATTGTCCTGCATGTGCTGATGGTGAAAGTGACCCAGCTTCTCGCATGCTCTCTTGATGACGGCCAGACCACCCTTGCCGCGCATGACGTTCGTGCTGAAGTTGGTATGGAGACCTGCACCATTCCAGCCCTTCACCGGCTTCGGGTTCAGCCTCACGGAAATACCAAGGTCCTCGCCCAGGCGGTACAGGAGCCAGCGCGCGAGCCAGATCTGGTCCGAGACCTCGAGTGGGCCGAGAGGCCCGATCTGGAACTCCCACTGACTGGGCATGACTTCGGCATTCGTGCCGGAGATCATGACCCCGGCGCGAATACACGCCGCCGTGTGCGCTTCGATGAGCGGCCTTCCGAACACCTCGTCGGCACCGACGCCACAGTAGTAGCGTCCCTGGGGGAACGGCTCCGCCGCTCCTGCCGGCCAGCGATACGGACGTATGCCATCGATGTCAAAGAGCGTGAACTCCTGCTCCATCCCGAACCACGGATCCAGATGCCGGAACTGCCTGGCCAGACGACGGAGCAGAGCACGAGAATTACTGGGATGCGGACGCCAGCTCGGGAAGCGGGTCACCTCACAGAGCGTGATGAGATTCGGTTCCCCGCGAATGGGATCCGGGATGAGACAGACCGGCTGCAGGCCGCAGTCACTGCCTTTCGTCACCGCCTGATAGGTGCTCGATCCATCGTAACCCCATCGAGGCAACTCCGACACTTTCGTGATCAGCTCTTCGGAACGCACGACTTTCGTCTTCGACCGCAGGTACATGGTCGGACTTTCGCCGTCCGGCCATACGTACTCGATCTGTTGTACGTACACGTTTGCTCCCTCCATGAGCGCAGATGCGCTCGTTGTATGAAAAAAAGAACGGCCTTATGCTCTCCTCAAGAACACCTGGAGAATATAGGAAAGCCGTCGATTTCGCAACTGGCTTATGCGAATGACCTTGCTAGACGATAAAACCGCCGGCCTGCAGCAGCCAAAGCTCCTTATACAGGCTGGTCTTTTGCTTGGTAAGCGAACCGTGCGTTCCCTCTTCGACGACGCGACCGCCGTCCATCACGACGATGCGGTCCATTTTTTTTATCGTGGAGAGACGGTGCGCGATGACGATGACGGTCTTTCCGCTCATGAGCGTAGCGAGCGCCTCCTGGATGAGGCGTTCGGACTCTGAATCCAGGCTGGAGGTCGCTTCATCAAGAACAAGAATCGGCGCATTGCGTAAGATCGCACGCGCTATCGCAACGCGCTGACGCTCGCCGCCGGAAAGCTTCACGCCCCGCTCTCCCACGAAGGTCGCATAGCCGTCGGGAAATGACGAGATGAACTCGTGGCAATTTGCCGACTTCGCAGCCTCGATCACTTCCGCGTCGGTCGCGTCGGGCTTCCCGTAGCGAATATTCTCCACGAGGGACCGGTGGAAGAGTATTGGATCTTGTGGCACCAGACTCGCCGCTCGCCAGAGACTCTCTTGCGTAACCTGCGTAATGCGCTGGCCGTCGATCAGGATCTTCCCGCCCGCGATGTCATGCATGCGAAGCAGAAGCTTCACGACCGTCGTCTTACCCGCGCCGGAAGGCCCGATGAGCGCGACGTGCTCTCGCGGCGCGATCGTCAGGTTGAATCGTTTAAGGATATTTCGGGTCTTGTGATAGAAAAAATCGACATCGATGAACTCGATCTTGCCTTCTGTCACTGATAGCACTTTCGCATCTCGAGCATCGCGGATCTCATGCTGGGTGCTCAGAATCTCGGTCATCTCGCTCGCGTCTGCCAGACGCTCGAAAATATGACGCATCATGCGGCCGAAGTCCCAGACGCGCATGAAGATCTGGATCAGATACGCCTGGATGAGCACGAAGTCTCCTAATGTCAGGATGCCCCGTTTCCATAGTCCGATCGCGACATAAAAAATACCGATCTCGAGAACGACCACGAGAAACCCCTGCCCTGCCTCGAAGATGTTATCGAGGTTCCATGTCAATTTTCTGAGCCGACGTACCTTGTCAGTGATCACGGCGAAGGCAGAGACCTCGCGCTCGTAGCCATTGAAGAGGCGGACAGTACCGTGATTGGTCATCGTGTCCGCGAGAAATCCCGTGGATTCGGTCTCGGTCTTGGTCCGCTCGAGATCATAGCGCATCTTGAATGCAGTGAAGATGGTGTTGACCGCGATGAAGAGCGCCATCCAGCTCACGACGACCACCGCAAGCGACGCGTTCCGGCTCGCGAGCACGATAACGATGAAGGTGATATTCGTCGTCAGCGGCAGGAGATTCCACATGACGCGATCGCTGATGTCCTCGAACGCGTTCGAAAACCACTTGATCCGCTTCACGAGGGATCCCACGAAACTATTGTCAAAAAAACCGAATGAGTGGCACTGGAGATACGCGTAACACTGGTTCGAAAGATCAGCCATGATCTGCGACTGAAAATGGCTCGTGGTGAAGGTCCCGACGCGCCAGAGGCCCCATTGGAGCATCTCGATGACGGCGATGATCATCAGGTTCGCGATGAGCCCTTTCGCGACCACATCGCGCGGCCCACCGCCCGCGAGCAGATCGAAGAATGATTTGAAAAAGATAGGGATCGTGACGCTCAAAAGAGCGGCGCTAACGATGGACGCGACGGAAACACAAAAAGCGGTCCGGTATTTCAGGACGCTCCGCCAATAGATCGAGAGTGTTCGCTTGGTGTTACTTTTCATACGTGTGAATGCGTTTCAAAAAAGCGACAAGAGTATACATGAAAAAAAGCTTTTTATCAAGCACTCGGGGACGACTAATGAACTCTGAGCCCACATTGACGGGGTTCGATCGCTATACTACAGTGGGGGCGATAGGAGGGTATATCACTCGTCCTTTTTTCATGAGGAGAAACCGTGAGACTAACGCACGTCGTTCGTTCGCAGCAATTTGAACGATCCGACATGGAAACGCTCTTCGCTCTCGCAAGCGAGATGGAGACCGTCGTCGAACAGGGAGGATCCAGCGTTCTCTCGAATAAGGTCATGGCGTCGCTCTTCTATGAGCCGTCGACCAGAACCAGACTGTCCTTCGAAGCGGCCATGCGGAGGCTCGGCGGACAGGTCATCGGGACCGAGAACGCGCGCGAATTCTCTTCGGCAGCGAAAGGTGAAACGCTCGAGGACACCATCAGGGTCATCGGCTGCTACGTCGATGTCATCGTCATGCGCCACTACCAGGCCGGCTCGGCCGAAAAGGCGGCGGACATCAGCGCCGTGCCCATCATCAACGCCGGAGATGGGACCGGACAACATCCAACGCAGGCGCTTCTCGATGTCTATACCATCTGGAAAGAATTCGACGCGATCGACGGATTGACCATCGCCATGGTCGGAGACCTCGCGAACGGCAGAACCGTCCGCTCGCTCGCATACCTACTGAGCAAGTTCCGGGTCAAACGCATCATCTTCGTCGCCCCGGACGTCGTCGCTATAAAGGACGACATCAAGGAGCACCTCCGGGAGCACAAGATCCCCTTCAGCGAAGAGGACGACCTCGTGGCCGTCGCGAAGAAAGCAGACGTGATCTACCAGACGCGTATCCAGCGGGAACGGTTCGGCGACCGACAAGCCGACTTCGAGGCAGCCTACGGCAAATACATCATCGACAAGCAGATCGTGGCGCTCATGCCCGAGCGCGCCCGCATCCTCCACCCGCTCCCTCGCGTCAATGAGATAACCACCGAGGTCGACAGCGATCCTCGAGCAGCCTACTTTAGACAGGCGCAGAATGGTCTCTATGTCCGCATGGCGCTCCTGAAGACCATCCTGGCTCCGGAGAGCTGAAACCAACCTGCTACTTGAGCGGCCCTACAGCGATGTACCGCTGTAGGGCCGCTACTCATTTCCACTAGAACAAAAAAAGCTCAATATGACAGGCACCTAACGAGTCTTCTGGATATCCTTCTTGATCATCAACACGATATCATTCAGCTCGTGGTCGTATTTCGTAAGGTAATTATCGATGCCCAGCTTCAGGTAATGCATATACCGCTTTTTCTTGTCGTCACCGTCATTATTGGTCACCACATAGATCGGAGTCTTCCGCCAAGCATCGATCTTCTTTACCTTGATGACGAAATCCAGGCCTGACTCCTCACCGAGAAGATTGTGATCCACCCAGAACGCATCGCAGGAAGGAAATTTCAGCAGCAGATCGAGCGCTTCCTTGACTGACCGTGCGGTCATGACACGAAAACCAGACCGCTGGAAGCGCATCGATATGATATTCTGCAGCGCCATATCATCCTCGAGTACGAGGATCGTCCGCTCGCTCGTTTTCAGTTTAAAAATTGATTGTTTCCGCATGATGAATGGATACTATAGCAAATCTTGTCAGCGAAAGTATAGCACGTTTTACGACTCTCAAAAACCCATGACTTCCTACCAGAAAGTCACCTGATGATTTGCACTACCTTATTGTGTAATAGTAAAGCTCGAACTATCTATCATCGACCCGCTGGACATAATGAACCGAATGACATTGGCATTCGATCCAATGATGTTATTGTTGTAATCAAGATAGGTAACGGGATATATTGTCGACGGCGCTAGCACAAAGACCGGAGAAAGGGGCACTAGCGTTCCCTTGGCCGCTGTTCCTGTCCAGTAGTTCGCTCCATTGATCCGGATAGTATTTAACCGGCGACTACCGGCACTAGACCAAGCAGCGCTCATCTGGCTTATCGTGATACTCTCTGCCGGATCCGTCGCGCTATTTTGAAGAGTAATGTTAATCATCTGCGTGTTATCCGTCGGCGCGTTTGAACGAGCGGTCGCCGTGTTAATAACCAGATAACTCGCTTGGCTCCGAGTGGTCAAACCAGGAGAATTTGAGATAGTCGAGGTGTTTGGCACTTCATCCGATGTTTGCATCGCAAAGTAATAGGTCGTGTTCCAGTCGAGTCCACTGACTCGCATCGTCTGCACCGTTCCTGCCACGAGCGGTGTTGGCTCGCCGGTGACTTGCGTCGCAGAAGCCCAGTTGCCTGCAGTGATCACCGAGGTGCTATAGCGTATATCATACGTAGTCGCAGTGCCAACATTGCCATCATCGCCTGGCGCGGTCCAGGTAAGTAGGATTGATTTTCCTGACGCGCTGGAAAGCGAGAGATTAGTAATCGCTGCCGGAGCAGTAACGTCCGCGCCTGTCGCTGTCGCTAAACTTGGTACATTGGAAAGTCCTGACTCATTTGGAACTTCGTCGCTGGTCTTCATGGCGAAGTAGTAGGTCGTACTTTGACTGAGTCCGGCCACCGTCAGCGATTCTGCAGAACCCGCAATGGATGGTGATGGCTCGCCGGTGACTTGCGTCGCAGAAGCCCAGTTGCCTGCAGTGATCACCGAGGTGCTATAGCGTATATCATACGTAGTCGCAGTGCCAACATTGCCATCATCGCCTGGCGCGGTCCAGCCGAGGTCGAGAGAGTTTGATGTAGCGCCTGATAGTGCCAGATCTATGACCTGAGACGGTGCGGTAGTATCTGCTGGTGGAGGCGCTATGCCACCGCCAAAGCCCTCTACATCCTGCCAAGACACGACACTGATGTTTGGATTCACCATGTCGATCGTTACATAGACCTTGCGTACAAATATATCAATCGTACTTGACGCAAGGATCTCTCGTGTCGTCCCTCCGGTATTGTTCACCGTATACGTGCAGGTACCATTTGCAAAATTGAGTGTATCGTTTCCCGTAAAGCTGATCGAATCATTGATCTGCTGTAACGCCTCCTCGATGCATGCAGAAGCTAGCGCCTGAGCCTGCTGCGAGCGTATGGTCGCCACACTTGTCTGTTCTGAATCTGTCACACTGTTCAAGAGCGCGAGTGCGATCGAAAGACCTGCGATACTGATCAGAAGGACGCTC
>JBBTUM010000190.1:0-2112 GCA_038063795.1 Patescibacteria group bacterium
CGCTCGGCAAAAATGGAAGACCGCCGTGCTCAATAGAACGTCCGGCCAGGGTGCCGGTATCAAGAACGTCACGATCCGCTGCGAAGGGTCGTATGCGTATGGCTATCTCAAGAACGAATCCGGAGTGCATCGGCTCGTGAGGCTTTCGCCGTATGATGCCGACCATGCCCGTCATACGTCGTTCGCGATGGTCGAGGTGCTGCCCGAGCTCGAAGAATCGCTCTTGGTGACCATCGCCGACGGTGACGTCCGTATCGACGTATTTCGCTCATCAGGGCACGGCGGACAGTCTGTCAATACGACGGACTCAGCCGTACGACTGACCCATCTTCCGACCGGCATTACTGTCGTCTGCCAGAACGAGCGTTCGCAGCTCCAAAATAAGCAGCAGGCGTGGCGTATGCTGCTGGGGAAACTCGAGCGTTATTATCAGGCGAAGAGGGATGAGGAACGGCAGCAGCTGCGCGGGGAATTCACCGAGAATGCGTGGGGGAGCCAGATCCGGTCCTATGTCATTCATCCGTACAAACTGGTGAAAGATCATCGCACGAAGCACGAGAGCGGTGATCCCGAGGCGGTCATGGATGGCGATCTGATGCCGTTTATCGAAGCAGAGCTCCGGCGGCAGCTTCGCGAACCTCGCTAGGGCGTCCGTCACGGTCGCTCTGTGCTGCTTTCACTCTGCGTTGCGATGCGATATACTGAAGTATATCGCTATGAACCATGTTTGATCATCTGTATCGAGCGCCAGCGAATCGCCTCGTGCGTGTGCGTCTGCATCATCACGGGCTAGTATTTTTCATCGTTGTCGGAGTTCTCAGCGGCGCCGTTGTGTTGCTTGCACAGACCGCGCTCCTTGGTGCGGGGGTTCCTGAACGATCGATCCCTACCAGTGTACAGGTTCGCCTTGCTCACGATACTGACCGTGTTGCTATCGTCGGCCCGCTCCGGTCGTGGCCCTTTGCTGAGCTCGCGGTCGTTGTTTCAGGCGACGGAGCTCGGCTCGACACCGTGCAGTTCACACTGGACGGTGTCTATGATGTCCACGCGATCCGGGGCATCGGTATGTTTTTGAACGGTGCGCAGATCGGACCGCCGTCCACGCCTGATGCGGACGGTATCGTTTCCTTTACGTCAAATACGGTGACGCTCGAAGCCGGTGAACACCATCTCATCTTTCGGATGACGACGGAACCCAGCGACCAGCAGATGGTATTCCAGGCCGCGTTCGATGAGGCGCAGAGCATCCGTTTTGCCGCGTACGGCGGAGGAGCGAGCATTTCGTCATTGCTTCCTGCGCGTGCTCCGCTGGTGACCGTTTCGAATAGGGGGTCTATCGGTTATTTTGTCCGCGGTACGACCGATGACGGCAGTGCCGGTATGTCGCTCAATCGTGTATTCACATACGCGACGGGCGAGGATTTCCGTCTGACAGGGCTCGTCCTCGAAGCATCACGGGATCTGACTGGGAATCGTATCGATATCTTCAAGGATGACGTTTTTCTGACGACGGCGGTGTTCGCGGGCGGAGCCGCACAGGCGCGGTTCGATGATCCAGTCGTCCGTATCCTTCGAGGGAAAAATACGATCCTTACCATGCTTCCTTCGTTCGATCCATCATCCTTCTCTGATGATGCGCGTATCACTATCGTTTCGATAGAGGCGGAAGGGTATACGTCGCGGTCAACGCTGCTCCTGGATACAGAGCTCTCGGTCCGGTAACTTGCGTTATTTCGCGTCTGCAGTATAGTGTGGGCGCGAATTAGAAAAGCGCTTTTGTATGTCCCGAACGTATCGTATACGTCTCACGTGCATCATTTTTTTATTTGGCGTAGCGCTCGGCAGCCGTCTTCTGGATGAGCCGTGGTATGCTGCGTTGCAGCAGTATCTGTTCGTTTTCTCGGTCGCGACACTGCTCCTCTGGAGTGCGCTCCGGAAGCCGTTCATACTTTTCGCGTTTGCGCTCATTTTTGGCATAGGATATGTCGGGGCTCGATACGCACCGTATGAGGGACTCGTAGCGCCTGTTGACCAAATATCCGTGCGAGGGCGCGGTGATTTTGTGGACCTGTATATTGATAAACAGCGGTTGTCGGTCACCGCGCTGGAACC
>JBBTUM010000190.1:2122-15263 GCA_038063795.1 Patescibacteria group bacterium
CTGTTCGTCTATATGAGGCGCTATCCGCGCGTGTATGAGGGCGCGCAGGTCGCTTTCAGCTGCCGTCCCGCAACCGCCGAACCGTTCGAGAACTTTGCATTCGATAAATATGCAGCGCGTCGAGGCATTCATTTTCAATGCCTCTATCCTTACATTGAGGTCGTGAAACCTCCCAGTGGCTTTCGGGCAGTGCTCTCGCGTATCAAGGAATTTTACTCTGACCAGTACACCACATTGTTTCACGAGCCGGAGAGCACGCTGGCAAAAGCGATGATGCTTGCTCGTTACCAGGAGATGCCTCAGACGCTCCGTACCGCCTATTCCCGCGCTGGCATTAGCCATGTCATTTCCATATCAGGCCTTCATATCAGCATCATTGCCTTGATCTTTGATACGATGCTGATCGCCTTTGGTGGGTCGCGTCGCCTTCGCGCCACGTTTCTTTCGACAGGACTCACGTTGTACTTGATCATCTTGGGATTCCCTGCCCCTGCACTTCGGTCTGTCATCATGGCGCTTCTGATCGTTCTTTCGCGCATTATCGGCCGTCCCTATCATATACTTCATGGACTACTGCTTGCGGCGACGGTCATGGTTCTCGCCAATCCAATGGTTCTGATGTTCGACATCGGGTTTCAGCTGTCATTTCTTGCTCTCGCGGGTATCGCACTTACGGGGGAGATGTTGCCGCATTTTTTGACGTTGATACCGGAGGCGTTCGAGTTGCGGAGCCTCGTGTCCATGACGCTGGGCGCACAGCTGCTCACCTGGCCGCTCATCATGTACTATTTCGGGATTTTCTCGGTTGTGGCTCCCATCAGTAACGTTCTGATCGTGCCGCTACTCGCCCCCGTTCTTGTTGGCGGACTTGTGGTTCCACTCCTTGCGCCAGTGCCGGTTCTACAGCTCTTTGGCGCATGGCCGTTCTATTTCATGCTGCGCGGCATGACGCTGATCGCGCAGTGGTCCGCTGCTCTACCCTGGGCAGCTTTTGACTTCGATACTTTCTCGGTTGGGCACCTTGCGCTGGCATATGTATTGACGGGCGTATTCTTCTTCTGGATCCGCAAGAGATCAAAGCGTACTCCTTCAGAATTGCCCTGGTATGTACGATAAGCGTACATGGGCGCTGTATGGGCTTGTGGCTTCCGGCATTGTAGCGGCGGGGATCGTGTATATAGTTTCGACTCACGGAAGGACAACTGCCCCGGAGCTTGCAGTGCATTTTTTGGATGTCGGGCAGGGCGATGCCATATTGATCCAGCTTCCCGATGGGCCGCAGGTGTTGATCGACGCCGGTGCTGACAATAGCGTTCTTTTTGGCCTTGGGGAGAATCTGCCCTGGTGGGACAGAACGATCGAATACGCCGTGGTGACTCACCCGGACCTGGATCACTTCGGCGGTTTCTTTGGCGTTGTAGAAAAATATTCGGTCGGACGATTCCTCTATAACAACGACGGGGGCAAAGGTTTATTCAAGATGCTCCATGAGTCGATCGAAGCGCGGAAAATTGCGTCAGCGATCATCGGACAGGGATATGTGCTCGAGTGGCCATCAGGCGTAACTTTGCGATTTCTATGGCCCCAGGCTGGTTATGAGTCAGAGGATACGAACGCGCGGTCGCTCACCGCTCTGCTCACGTGGCATGATGCGGCCATGCTTTTGACAGGTGACTTGCCCGTCGCCGAGGAACAGATGCTTGTGCAGGCGTACCCTGATCTGCACGCACAGGTGCTCAAAGTGGGTCACCATGGGAGCAAGGGGTCGTCAGGAGCTGTGTTTCTCGAGACAGTACGGCCTGAGTTGTGTATCATCTCAGCCGGCAAAGATAATTCGTTCGGTCACCCGCATCCCGAGACGCTCAGCCGACTCGAGGCAGTCGGCTGTGAGGTTCTTTCCACCGTCGATGTGGGTACGGTAACTGTCCGGTCAGATGGCTCGGGACACTTTCATGAATAGTTGACAATCTTGATGGGAGATGCCATTTGAGGTATACTTATCATGTCAATTATTAATGCGATTCTATGCCAGAAAAGAAAAAAATACTCATTGTCGAGGACGAAGAGATGCTCTCAACCATGTACAAGGTGAAGTTTGAAAATGAAGGGTATGAAGTTTTTACCGCATCGAACGGGACGGACGGACTCGCAGTCGCGGTCAAACACTCGCTTCATCTGATCCTGCTCGATATTATTATGCCGAAAATAGACGGTTTTGCCGTGCTGAAGAAGCTGAAGGAAAATGCCAAGACAAAATCCGTTCCCGTCATTCTCTTGACCAATCTCGGTCAAGATGAAGACATCTCCCGCGGCAAGGAGCTGGGCGCAGCGGGCTATCTTATCAAGGCGAACAACACTCCCTCGGAAGTTGTTGCGAAGGTCAAGGACTTCATCAAATAATATGACTGCGAAAGAAAAATCGCTCATCGAGCGTTCAGTTGTTTTGATAAAACCAGATGCAGTGAAGCGAGGCCTCGCAGGCGAGATCATCGGTCGGCTGGAGAAGTCAGGCCTGAAGATCATTGCCATGAAAATGGTCTGGGCGGACAAGGGTCTTGTGGCCAAACACTATCCTGATGACCGGGAGGAGCTGCTGCGTGGTATCGGCGAGAAGACTCTTACGACCTACGAGAAATACGGCAAGGATCCGAAAGAAGAGCTTGGCACCATGGACCCGCTGGAGATCGGTCGCATGGTAAATCAGTGGAACATGGAATTCTTGAGCTCGGGCCCGGTCGTTGCGATCATTTTTGAAGGGCTGCATGCCATCGACAATATTCGTATGGCTGTCGGCAATACGCTGCCTGTATTCGCGCAGCCGGGGACCATTCGCGGCGATTTCTCACTCGACTCTCCAGCGCTCGCGAACTCGAAGAAGCGTTCAGTGCGGAATCTCGTCCATGCATCGGGCAACGTAGAGGAGGCGGAATATGAGGCGCAGCTCTGGTTCCACGAGAAAGAAATCCATAGCTACAAACGCGCTGACGAGGACGTGATGTTCGGCTGAGCTATTCTCGCGATATGCATACCACTGACAGAACGCATCATATACGGCCGGGGATGCACTACGCGCTTATTATTGCTCTTATCATTTCAAATATCATGACACTCCTTTTGGGAGTGATTTTTTCTCAGAGTTTGGGGTTTGGTCTGGGGGAGATAGCGAGTCTCAAATATTATCGCGATATTGTCAAGACGCAAACATCATTTGCACGAAGCACTTCCTTGGGTTGCACTAAGGTGGACGTGAGACAGTTTGCAGGATCGAAAAGAATCCCAGCCGAAAAGGCAGTGATTCGGCAGCAGTTGAGAGATTCGACCAACGAGCTGAGAAAAACTGCCCGCAGCGTCAAACAAAAGAGAGCTGATGATTTTCTTTCCGGTAGAGCACTGCAAGTCAAAGCGCAGGTGCGGAAACAGCTCTTTATGGAGCTTATGCATACGGATTCAGAGGGGCTAGCGCTTGGCATGCTCTCGCCTGAGGATCGGTCCGCTATCAATGAGATTGCTCCAAATTGCGCGGAAACTTCAGTTATAGCTGAAGGCCGACTTGAAATAATGCACTTTGATTCGGCTAATTTCGTTGACAGTTATGAAGAGGTAGATCTTGTTACGGCGAACGGCGAACGAATGCGACTGCTTGGCCAGAAGCGAGACAAGAGGCTTGTTTCAGACACTCGTGTTACCGTACAGGGTCTGCAGCTCGATAATGTCATTGTATATGGGAGCGTGGCAGCAGGATCGGATAGCGACACAGGCGGTATTTCGATCCTGCAGCAACCCGCGATAAGCTCGCTTACCACAGGAGAGCAGACGCCGTTGGTAGTGGGCGTGAATTTTCTCGCCCAGCCGCGCTCGACGATCGCAACCTCTACCATCGAATCGGCTATGAATCTGGTCGATCAATACTACGCCGAAGTGTCCTATGGTCAATCCGATTTCCACGGCGTTATCAACCAAGCTGCGGGTGCTGACTTTTTGGGTTGGTTCGATTTACCGCGGGTTGCCAGTTGTAGCGGCACCTCTATAAGCGAGGTGAAAAACTTGATCGACCCCTACATTGATTTTAATGACTACTCCCGTTTGCTTATCATAGGAAATTATGGAAGTTGTTACTGGGCCGGTCTGGCGACGTCAGGCGAAATTTCAGTCGCCACACAGGATGGCACGGTTTCTATCGGAATCTCGTGGATTGATGACCCATATGTGACGGTAGGTACCATAGGACATGAGCTTGGGCATAATTTTGGCCTTGGACATGCAAGCTCCATGGATTGTGGCGCTGCCTCAATTGCGACCACTGGGTGCGTATTTACCGAATATGGCGATCAATACGATATTATGGGAAGCTCAGGGTATAGAGCCCATTTTAATTCAATACATAAAGAGCAGGCAGCTTGGTTTTCCCCGTCAAATATCATTGAGGTGGTTTCCAGCGGTCAGTACGTTTTGACTCCGTTCGAGGTGGGCGGCTCCGGCGCGAAAGCGCTGAGAATTCGCCACTCGCAATTCGACAATCTATACGCCGAGTATCGTCAACTTATCGGTTTCGACGTTCCGTCCTTGACGAATACCAATATCCCGAGCGGGGCGCTTTTGCATCTGGATTACGGACGCATCAATATTGCTGATACGACCCTTATTGACGCATCTCCGCCGTTCGATGTCAGGAATCCCGCAATTGAATTGAACGATCTTTTTGTGGATCCTGCCACTGGGGCAGAAGTCTTCGTTGTCTCTACAAGTTCCTCGGCGCTAACGCTCGATGTGAATATCTGTAAGACCGACTTTGGCCCTCCATCCCTCACTATTGACGCGCCATCGGCTAGCTCGGTGCTGACCGGTGTCGTTTCGGTGAGCGCTACGGCAAGTGACGCTTCGGCAGGATCCGGCATCGACCGGCTTGAATTTTATCACAGCGACGTGAACGGCGACGTTCTCTTTGCTTCGGATATGACGGTTCCTTATGAAGCGCAGCTGGATACGACGATGCTGGCCGATGGGTCGTATTGGATAAGTGTAGTAGCGTACGATAGGGCTGGAGCCAGCTGCGGTGCGCAGAATAATTCGGTCACACGGGGGGTGAATGTATTCGTATCGAATTTTGATACGGAGCCACCTTATGTGGAGATCCTCCGCCCTCTGGACGGTTCGTTCCAACTTGGTGATTTGTCTCTGTGCGCTAATGCATTTGACAACGTAGGGATCAGCACCGTTGATTTTTTTGAGGATCAGGGCGGTTTTCCCGCACACGTAGCTTCGACGCCAGATTTTTGTACAAACGTAACCTTGCCGGGCGGTAGCCATTCGATCTTTGCAACTGCGCATGACTTCGCGGGCAACTCCGCAACGTCATCGCCGGTAATATTTACGGTTGATGTTGAACCGCCGGATCTCTCTATTGTCGCCCCGCAAAACGGACAACGGGTAAAAGGAGCCATCACCGTTACCGTAACTGCATCTGATCAGGCACCGATCTCATCAGTGAGTATTATCCTTCCTACAGCCCCTGGTCAGACTTGGGAAGTATATTGGCAAGGCTCCTCACCGTTTAGCACCACATTGAATACTCTTACGCTGCCAAATGGGACATATACCATTGAGGCGCGCGCATTCGATTTTTTGGGTAATAGTTCTTTGAGCTCGATTCAGATCAATGTGGACAATCCGGGCCCGGGAGGCGGAGGAGGCGGAGGAGGAAAGCTTCAGCAGCGGGAGCTTCCCTAAAGCGGATACCATTCCG
Organism: Patescibacteria group bacterium; assembly: GCA_038063795.1. Taxonomy (GTDB): domain Bacteria; phylum Patescibacteriota; class Patescibacteriia; order UBA1558; family 2-01-FULL-52-15; genus JBBTUM01. The sequence goes on from JBBTUM010000190.1 coordinate 7,866, forward strand.
CGTTGGCGAATAATTCTCGCAAGCGTTCAGTGCGGAATCTCGTCCATGCATCGGGCAACGTCGAGGAAGCGGAGTACGAGGCGCAACTTTGGTTCCACGAAAAGGAAATTCATAGCTACAAACGCGCTGACGAGGACGTGATGTTCGGCTGATCGTACGAGGGCCGTCAGCATGAATGCCAAGATTAGCTTTTTTCTATTTTATTTGTTGACACGCATAGAGCGCGGAGTATACTGAAGATAGCTCCACTCTTTGACAGGTAAATTAGTTCTACAAATTATTGCCTTGGGATCCTTTATAGCCAGAGGCCGTGGTCTGTGGCTGCGGGTACCCACCTTACATACAGGGGCAAATTTACCAGCATTGATTGGAGCATACGGTCAGAAGACTTGGTCCTGCGATCAAGCTCAGAGAATGTCACGGTATTGCACGAGTCTTGGCCCTTGACCCAGTCTTCGGTGCATCTACTTTTTTGAGCAGCCTTCGCTAGCTGGCGGATTGGGCTGTTTTTTTGTTATACTGAAGCCATGGATATGCGCCTGTTGTATCGAGCTGGTCTTTCCGCGATAGCGAGTTTTATTTTGTTCTTCGTAGCACCCGGGCTTGCTGTGCAGTCGCTGTATCACGCACTGATGCTGAGTGTCATTCTGGGTTTCCTGAACGCTCTCGTTCCGTATGTGGTGAGCACCGCCTCCTATCAGCGAAATTTTCTTAATATAGCGTTGTTTCTCTTCGGGATCAACACTTTTGCGCTCTATCTGATGACCTATTTCAATCTCGGACTCGGAAGCAGTTCGTTTTCTACGACCGCGCTCGCCGCGCTCACACTTTCGGTTCTGGGCCTGTTCATCACCCTTGTATTCGGTTCTAAGCTAAACATTAAATAACCGTTATGGCTTTTTACGAAATCCTCATGGACAGCATCCGTTTGTTCTTTCTGAACATCTTTATTTATGCGATTTTTCTTGAAAGCTATATCGTCGGATTTATGCTGCAGACGCGTTATGGCATCGAGTTGCCCTTCGTTACGATGTTCGTGAGCGGCATTTTTTCCTTCCTCGCCATCAGTATCTGGCTGAACGTATCGCACGTCTGGTACCACAAGCGTGTGAAGCGGTCATACGACATGATGCTGCGGGCGGTCGTATCGGAGATCCCTTTCATCATCCTGCTGTTTATTTTCTGGACGCTGACGCTGATCCGCCCTGCGGGCCTCTATGACGGTGAATTTCGGGAACTCTTATTGCTTTTTTCGCTTTACATGGTTCTGTTTCCCACGATCACTTTTCTCGCAAAATCGCATAAGGATACTTTGGAAGCAAAAAAATGAACCTGACCTCGCCCTGATCGAGCTCGGCTTGACGTTGTGAGGTGATAGTACGAACACAAAAAAATACCTCCGTCTGATGTGGGGTATTTTTAGAACAATCGAGGCGGAAGTATACGCCAGTGGGGGGGGGGACTGTTTACGCAGGCGCTTTCGCTTTCTGGAGCGTTTTAATGCAGGACGTGCAGATGCGCACCCGTGAGCCTTTGACGATCTGGCGCTGCAGGTTCAGCATCGTGCGTCGTTTTGTGGCGATATTCGAATGGCTGCGAACATTTCCGGTCCGCGGGCCTCGGTGACATCGTGAGCAGACTTTTGCCATAGGGTCGGTATCGTTTGCCAAGAAGCGTGCAATTGTATACGCTGAATGAAATGAGTCCTGATTATTCTCAACTGGTTCGGGAGTATACGCGCTTTTGCGTTGTCTGTCAATAGGTTATGATATTTACTTTGCTTGCTGAAGCCGGACTTCCCATCGTGATATCGTTCGTACTCGCGATCGTGGTCTCTATTTCGATCCATGAATTCGCACACGCTCTCGCCGGTTCTCTCATGGGCGATACGACTGCCCGGGACGCCGGGCGCTTGACACTGAATCCCTTATCACACCTTGATCCGTTCGGCTCGATCATGCTCCTCTTGGCCGGATTTGGCTGGGGTAAGCCGACGCCCTACAATCCGTATAATTTGCGGTACCCGAAGTGGGGGCCTGCATTGGTCGCGCTTGCCGGGCCTGCCATCAATCTTTGCGGTGCCGCTGTCAGCGTTACGGCTCTCGCGATTGCCAGCCGTTTTTTGGACCCGTCAAACCTCCTCATCGTATTCCTCTTGTTCCTGTTCAACGTCAACCTGATGCTCATGGTCTTCAACCTTATCCCTATTCCGCCGCTCGACGGGTCTCAACTCCTTTTTACGCTACTTCCTGCTCGATTCAATACGCTGAAGATCACGTTGATGCAAAACGGTCCGATGATCCTCCTGGGTCTTATATTGCTCGACCGGTTCGGCGGATTCAATATTTTCGGTTCAATTTTTGATTTTTTTGCGAGAATTGTCTACTGGTTCGTATGAGTGAGCGTAAATCTTGACCAGAACCGCGGCCTGTGCTACTCTAGTCCCACCGAAATCCTCAGTGATATGGGGATTTCTTTACGAAAGGATACCGAAAATCACATGCCTACAGCGAATCAACTACTGAGAAAATCCCGCAAGAAGTCAAAATCGAAGTCAAAGACTCCTGCTTTGCAGTCGTCGCTCAATACGTTGCGCCGGCGCAGGCGGTATTTGAAAAAGGGCAGTCCGTTCAAGCGCGGCGTCTGCGTGAAGGTCACTACCACGACACCGAAAAAACCGAACTCAGCGCTTCGAAAGATCGCGCGCGTCCGGCTGTCGAACGGCGTCGAGGTGACCGCGTATATCCCCGGCATGGGCCATAACCTGCAAGAACATTCTATTGTGATGATCCGTGGTGGTCGTGTGAAAGATCTGCCGGGCGTCCGCTACCATATTGTCCGCGGCGTGTATGATACGCAGGGCGTATCCGGCCGCAAACAGGGCCGTAGCCTCTACGGGGCGAAGCGGGAAAAGGGAGCATAATCATATGCGAGGCAAACAAGCATTCAAACGACGCATCAAGCCTGATCCGAAGTTCAACCGTGTTGATATCGCGAAACTGATCAACCGGCTGATGGAACGTGGTAAGAAAACCATCGCGCAGGACATTCTCTATACTGCTTTTGAGCATATCTCAAATGTGGCCAAGCAGGACCCGCTCGATATCTATGATAAGGCGATGCAGAACATCATGCCGAACCTCGAAGTGAAGGGAAAGCGCGTCGGCGGCGCTAACTATCAGGTCCCGGTCGTTGTCATCGGTGATCGGAAAAGTATCCTTGCGCATCGCTGGCTTTTGGAAGCGGCGCGGTCAAAAAAAGGCAAACCGATGGCTCAGAAGCTCGCTGATGAACTGCTCGCAGCGTCAAAGGGCGAAGGCGATGCGGTGAAGAAACGGGATGACGTCCAGCGCATGGCAGAGGCCAACAGAGCTTTTGCGCATTTCGGATAACGATACCGCATGCCTCGACAATACTCACTGGAAAAGACGAGAAATATCGGCATCATCGCCCACATTGATGCCGGCAAAACGACCGTTACCGAACGGATTCTTTTTTATACCGGAAAAAAGCATAAGATCGGCGAAGTACATGAGGGGGAAGCAGAGATGGACTGGATGGAGCAGGAGAAAGAACGAGGCATTACGATCACCTCTGCGGCGACGACCTGTTTTTGGAAAGCGCCTGCATGGCTCGGTGGGGACATCTGCCGCATCAACATTATCGATACGCCCGGACATGTCGATTTTACCGCCGAAGTCGAGCGATCACTCCGCGTTCTTGACGGCGGTGTGACCGTCTTTGACGGTGTGGCCGGCGTCGAACCCCAGTCGGAGACGGTATGGCATCAGGCTGACAAGTATCGTGTTCCGCGGATCGCCTTCATCAACAAGATGGACAGGATCGGCGCTGATTTTTTTGCCGATCTGGCCTCGATCCATGAACGGCTGACGAAGAACGCACACCCGATCCAGCTGCCGATTGGAGCTTCAGAGACATTTCAAGGGGTCATAGACCTTTTTAGCATGCGCGCCATTTATTTCCTCGATGACAAGGGCCAGCAGTATGAGGAACGGGATATTCCTGACGATCTGAAGGCGCTGGCAGAGGAGTATCGTGAAAAGCTCAAGGAATCGATAGCCACGCATGATGACACGCTTGCGACGATGTACCTCGAAGGCAAGGATATCCCCGTTGAGGACCTGAAGCGCGTCATGCGTCGTATCACGATCGCGAACGAGTTCATTCCGGTCATGTGCGGCTCGGCGCTCAAGAACAAAGGCGTCCAGCAGCTTCTCGACGCTGTGACCGCGTATCTGCCGTCTCCGGTCGACCTCGTCGATGTCGAGGGTTCCGACGTGAAAGATCATGAAAAGAAGCTGACAAGAAAGGCTTCGGACGCGGAGCCGTTCGCCGCGCTCGCGTTCAAGGTCGCGACCGACCCGTATGTCGGGCGGCTGACGTTCGCTCGGATCTATTCGGGGACACTGTCCGCGGGCTCGTATGTCTACAATAGCTTTGCAGATACGAAGGAACGCGTCGGTCGTATTCTTCTCATGCATGCGAACCACCGCGAGGAGATCAAGGAAGCCTATGCGGGTGATATTATCGCGATCGTCGGCCTGAAGCAGACGTTCACAGGACACACCCTTTGTGATGAAGATAAGAGAATTCTTCTTGAAAATATCACCTTCCCGGATCCCGTCATCCGTGTCGCGATAGAACCCAAGACGAAGCAGGATCAGGAGAAGATGGGCCTTGCGCTATCGAAGCTCTCTGAGGAAGATCCGACATTCCGCGTGAGTACTGATGAGGAGACGCTGCAGACGATTATAGCCGGCATGGGCGAGCTGCATCTTGAGATCATCGTTGATCGTATGAAACGGGAGTTCAACGTTGAGGCGAATGTCGGCGCGCCGCAGGTCGCCTTCAAGGAGACGATCACCGCAGAGGCAGAAGCTGAGGGCAAGTATATCAAGCAGTCCGGCGGACGGGGGCAGTATGGACACTGCTGGATACGCGTGAAACCCCGCGCTCGCGGCGAAGGCTTCGAGTTCATCGACGGTATCAAAGGCGCCGTTATCCCGCGTGAGTATATCGCGCCGATCGGAAAAGGAATTCGCGAGTCGATGGATAACGGCGTGCTCGCAGGATATCCTGTCATTGATCTCTCAGCAGAGGTCTATGACGGATCGTATCACGAAGTCGATTCTTCTGAGGCGGCGTTCAAGATAGCTGGCTCAATGGCTTTTCGGGAGGCGTTCAAGAGAGCGAAGCCGGTTCTTCTGGAGCCCATCATGAAAGTCGAAGTGGTGACGCCTGAGAATTTTATGGGTGACGTTATCGGCGATATCAACTCGAAGCGCGGTCAAGTGAGCGATATGACCGATCGTGCGGGCGTGAAGGTCGTGCATGCGCAGATACCGCTTGCCGAGCTCTTCGGCTATGCGACGACACTCCGTAGCATGACGCAGGGCCGTGCGAGTTACAACATGGAACTCCTGCACTATCAGACGATACCGCGCAACGTTGCTGAGACCATTATCGAGGGCAATAAAAAATAACGATATTGCTATGTCATCCTTCAACAAGCTGGAGGAAGTGCTGAAACTTATCACTGAGACGGGAGACCGGTGTATTATCTTCGGTGAGGACTCCGGGCCGTTCGTGGTCATGGACATTGAGAACTACAAGACCCTTCTGAAGACGGCTGCAAAGAAAGAAGCTATCGGCACATTGTCCGAGACCGAGCTGTTGGACAAGATCAACCAGGATATCGCCGAATGGAGAGCTGCACGGACCGAGGAGCTTTCTGACTACGATCTTTCCCAATTCCGGATCGATCCGAAGCAGCAAGCGAAGGCAACGGGAGCGCCTCAGGCATCGAGCCCAGCGCCTGCGCCACGTCAGATACCTGCCACCCAAGCGCCGAATATCAAGCTCCCGACCATTGATGAGGAAATAGCGTCTGATTACAAGCTTGAGCCGCTCGGTTAAAAAATAAGTAATATTAGCAAAAATTCTATCAACTACTATTCTGACCTTTAGAACCTTGCAAAAAAAAAGAAATGTGTTATAATCGTTATGTTTTATTTTTGGCTCGGTAGTAAGAAATTAAATAACGTACAATAAATCCCGTAATAATTTAAGTTACTATTACTGGCAACTGGGTTACAAAGGCCCATGCTGAGAACGGGATCAGCTCAGGGCCGTTGCTGTAAGGAGAGTTAAAAAAATACTATGGCAGAAAAGTTTGATAGATCAAAGCCACACGTCAACATCGGCACCATCGGTCACGTGGACCATGGTAAGACCACGTTGACTGCCGCAATCCTCAAGGTTTTGCGAGCCAATGGCTTGAACGCTCAGGAAAAGTCGGTCGATCAGATCGATGCCGCTCCTGAAGAGCGAGCGCGTGGTATCACGATCGCGACAGCGCATGTCGAGTACGAGACACAAAAGCGTCACTATGCGCACGTCGATTGTCCCGGGCATGCTGACTATGTGAAGAACATGATCACGGGCGCCGCTCAGATGGATGGCGCTATTTTGGTTGTCAGCGCGACTGATGGACCCATGCCGCAGACTCGTGAACATATTCTCCTTGCACGGCAGGTAGGTGTGCCCTATATCGTTGTCTTTCTGAACAAAATTGATCAGGTCAATGATCCGGAGCTCGTTGATCTCGTCGAGGAAGAGGTCCGAGACCTGTTGAAGAAGTATGAATTCCCGGGCGACATAACCCCGATCATCCGCGGTTCCGCGCTGAAGGCGCTTGAGAATCCGACCGGGGACGACGCGAAGCCTATTCTGGAGCTGATGGCGAAGATCGATGAGTATATCCCTGAGCCGAAGCGCGATACTGACCAGCCGTTCCTTATGCCGATCGAAGATATTTTCTCGATTGAAGGTCGTGGTACCGTCGTGACCGGCCGTATCGAGCGCGGCATCGTAAAACTGAATGGCGAGATCGAGATCGTCGGAATCCGCGACACGCAAAAAACGATCGTTACGGGCATTGAGATGTTCAACAAGGAGCTCGATGAGGGTCGCGCGGGTGACAATGCCGGGATCCTGCTCCGCGGTACGAAGAAGGACGAGGTTGAACGCGGCCAGGTCATCGCAAAGCCGGGCACGATCACACCGCATACTGAATTCACGGCAGAAGTGTATATTCTGAGCAAGGATGAAGGTGGCCGCCATACGCCGTTCTTCAAGGGCTACAAGCCTCAGTTCTATATGCGGACGACCGACGTCACCGGCGATGTGACCTTGCCAGAGGGTTCTGAGATGGTCATGCCTGGCGATACCGTCACTTTGTCCATCAAGCTGATCAATCCAGTCGCTCTTGAAGAGAAACAGCGGTTCGCTATTCGCGAGGGCGGCAAGACAGTGGGTGCGGGAGTCGTAACAAAGATTATCAAGTAAATAGACACGGGGCCCCGCTCCGACGTATCG
>JBBTUM010000191.1:0-9205 GCA_038063795.1 Patescibacteria group bacterium
GGACGCGATCCTCGTGCGCGACATCGACTGGTCCATCCTCGGCTTAGCACCAGAGGCCTTCGCCGCGTATGACACCGCCATCCGCCACGAGTACCAGCGCGTTCCGGAAAAGAGATACCGCTTCGAACGCGGAGAGTTCTGCCGCGTGCTTCTCGAATCGAAACATATTTTCCAGACGCCGTACTTCAGAGCGCGATTCGAAGCGCAAGCCCGAAAGAATCTCGCCGGGCTCATGAAAAAACTCGGGAACACCCCCGAGCGCTAGACGTTCATAGGCTGCAGGGATGACCCTATGCAATCGCCAGACCGCCTGACTACTTCACACGTGACTGTGAGGGGGCCAGGCGGCTTTTTTTGATATCGTGCCAATGCCCTAGACAAAGAGAAGTCCCGCGAAACTCAATGTGATGATGACCGCGATAGCTCCGAGAAAGAGCAGAGCAAATTGACGCTTCCCTTGTACGAACGAGTAGATGGATTTACTGATAAGGTTCGTCGCGTTGACCAGCAGGAAGGTCAGTAAAGCGAATTCGAAGGTGATCGATTTGCCTGCCATATCCGCGAGGCTTATGACGATCGCATCGATGCCGGCGAATGAGGCAATGATAGAGCTGATAACAAATCCCGACTGGCCGAAGAGCACCAGACAAATGCGCGTAATAAGTTTCACAAGGATAATAATACCTGCGAAGGTAAGCGCCGGTCCGAGAGAAAATATCTTTTTTCTTTCGCGAGAATCCTGTTTGAACGATTGATGGGCAGCCAGGCGCGTCATATACACCCAGCATATGACCCCGGCCGAAAGTATCATCGTAGCCAGCGCCGGCGTGATCGCCACGAGCCATTGAGGATTGATGGGCCCCACAAGGAGAAAAATCTGGAGGAAACTGGCCGCGTTCGCCAGGATCGCCGCTCCCGCGAGCGTCTGCACCGCAGTCGTCGTTTTGCTTTTCTGAGCGAGCGCTTGTGTCGTTGAAGTTGAAGAGACGAATCCTCCTATGAAGCTTGTCAAAGCAAAACTGCGCTTGTGCCCGACGATCTTTGCAAGGATATACCCGATAACGTCAATGCCGGTGACGAGCACGACTATGAACCAGACCTTTCTTGGGTTGAACAGCTCAAGTGTCGCGAATGCCTGCGTATCGCCGCCGAACGACGCTATCAGTTGTTGCAGGACAGGAATGTCTGACAGAGTGAATCCGTGATTCGGCAAAAAGGGCAGGACGACCAGCGCCACGATCGCATAACCGATGAACGCGTTCAGTTCATGCTGTTCAACGCCGGCAACAAGCGCCCGCACCTTTTTCTTTACAGAGAGCACCAGCGTGAGCACGACTGCAAGGGCGATCGTTATGTGTACCGATATCAGCTCTGTCGTAAGCAAAAAACCGAATATCAAAGCAAGGATCAAGGCCAGTTCGGTCGTAAGGCCGTAATCCTTGGACAACGCAGAACCGATGCCATAATAAATGAGAATGAGGACGCCGGTGCAGCCCGCGATGACGAGAGAAACAATGGGCGCGTTGAAATACAATAAACCTGAAATGCCCCCAATAAGTCCAATGAGCGAAAATGTTCTGACACCAAGTGAAGATTCGCCGGATTTGCTTATCTGGCTGCTTTCCCGCTCAAGGCCGATGGCCATTCCTATGAGCACGGCGAACGCGAGATGCAGCACGTAACTTTCGGGTAAGGGCATAGTTTTGGTCTATATTTTTGTTGTATTCAGTATATCCCTTTCATGCTATTCCAAACAGTGGTGGGCAGCCGATTCTTGTTTACGAATTGCCGCTACGTTTTTTCTGAAGCCGCTCTATCGCTTCCTGCGCGGTATCCCAGAGTTCGGGATTGTCAGAATTTGCCGCAAGCAGCTGTACGTCCTCCCAAGCGGTCAGCGCTTGATCGATCATGCCTGCATTTTCTAAAATCCGTGCGCTGTTCACGCCGATGCTCATAGACCTTTCTGCTCCTGGTGCCTCTGCAGCTTTCTCCTGCTCCTGGCGAACCCACTCCGTCCAGAGGGCTTTCGTCTCGGGGTCATCCACTCCTTTTTTGAGCGCCTCGATGACCTGCTCATCAGAAATCGGCTCTTTTTCAGGAGCATTGTCAGGTGTCGACGATGGCGGAATTTCCCTGTTCATAGAGTTACATAAGGGTAGCTTAGCTCAAATACGGGCGATAGTGAAATGTATCAAAATCGAATCAGTCAAGCCTTGAGGTACTTTTTCCCTTTGATCTCCTCGGGTAAATAACTTTCTTTCGAATATTTTTCATACCCTTTGCCGTAGCCGAGGCCTTTCATAAGTTTCGTGGGTGCGTTGCGGACATTCATAGGGATCGGCAGATTGCCATGTGTCTGGACATCCTCCATCGCGGCCATATAGGCATCATACGAGCTTCTGTCCTTTTTCGCCGTGCACAGGTATACGACGCCGTGTGCGAGATTGATGCCGCACTCGGGAAACCCTATCGTCTCGCACGCCCGAAATACTGCGTTCGCGACGACGAGCGCGGTCGGCTGAGCCATGCCGACGTCCTCACTCGCGAAGACGACCATCCGCCTCGCGATAAATTTCGGATCTTCCCCCGAGTCTATCATGCGCGCGAGATAATACAGCGCCGCGTCCGGCTGCGAGGCGCGCATCGATTTGATGAACGCGGAGATCGTATTGTAATGCTCCTCGCCCTTCTTGTCGTATCGCAAAAATTTAGACTGTAGCGTATTCTTGAGATTCTCAAGCGTGATCGTTTTATAGAGTTTCGAACAATTCTCGATCATCGTAATCGCCTGCCGCGCGTCCCCGTTCGCCATGTTCACCAGCCATTCCTTCGCGTCCTTCGAGAGCTTGAATCCGGTGCGGTCGATGATGAGGGCCACTTCGCCTTCTGAAAGCTCGTTCATCACGAAGACGCGGCAGCGCGAGAGCAACGGTGCTATAATTTCGAAGCTCGGGTTCTCGGTTGTCGCGCCGATGAGCGTCATCTCGCCGCTTTCGACGAACGGCAACAGAAAATCCTGCTGCGCTTTGTTGAACCGGTGTATCTCGTCGAGAAAAAGGACTTTCGGTTTTTCTGTCTTCTTCTTCACGATCTGCCGAATATCATCCTTGCCTGCAGATACGGCTGAGAGCTCGAAAAGCTCAGCGTCGAGCGCTCTCGAGTAAATACGGGCAAGCGTGGTCTTCCCGACGCCTGGCGGCCCCCAAAAAAGGAACGAAAAAAGATGCTTCTTCTCGATGGCGACATGGAGAGGCTTTCCTTTGCCGACCAGATGCTCCTGACCGATGAACTCATCGAGGGACGTGGGTCGAATACGGGACGCGAGAGGTTCCATAGAAAAGAGAGTAATCCTATTTATCATTTATCACAAGACGAGCTTGACATAAGCACACGCGCAGAGTAATTTCAACCATCACTTTCCGTACATTTCCATGTCAACCTAAGCCTACTGAAAGGAGGCTACCGTGCACGACCAATCAGCTCGCAGAATTGGGATCGTCGTTCTCTTGTGCACCATCCTCGGTGGAACCCTCACCAAGGCGATCGCGACGCAAATCAGCCTGGGACCGTACTTCTGGTGGATCGGCGCCATCGCGGCCGGCTGTGTGTCGTACGTTGCCTTCGATTGGAGACGGGCCGCAGCTGCAATTCCTGCGGCTTCCCGGGCAGTCTCCGAGGAGTTCCACAGCGAAAGCTTCAGGAGGAAGCTCGCCGAACGGTGGGAGATTGCAAAGGCGCTGCCACTGTACCTGTTCGGCAACATCATAGCCGCTCTCACGTTCTTTGCTCCATGCACCGCTTTGTTCATCGTAATCTTGGCGAATGAAGTGGTTTCCCTCGAGGTATTGGTCTGGAACGCGCTCCTAACGACCGGGACGTTCGCGATCTGTATAGCTGCGTTCGCCACGTTGACATTCCTCCTTGATGAAGAGGATATAACAGATCGTGAGACGCTCACTGGCGCCTTGATGCGCAGTCACGGCAAGCGTCGCCTGCTCAAGTGGAACCCCATCTCCTTCTATCTATTCTGGGTTCCCTATGGGATCATCGTGGGCACCGTGAAAGCCATCAAGGCAGTAGTGCGCTATGGCAGCCTGGCGCTACGAATGAGTGGACACTTCATCTACCTGGCGCTCGCTTACATGCACAGCGATGGCGCGTTGATCTGTCTTCTGGACACCACGCTATTCAGCACGATCGCCTACCTCATCGGCTTCGGGATGGCAGGAACGCTCATCGCGGCAACCGCAGGCGGACTCTTCGCCATACTGAACTACAGATACCTCTCACGGAGGATCTTCGGGGTCATCCCGATCAACTGACCCCCCGTTCTGGCGGAGGACGCGAGTGTGTCTCGGACAAACCGAGACGTACTTGCTCCTCCGCTTTTCATTTTATAGCAAAACCGCCAGCTCCGAACGACCATGTGACAAGCCTCTCCCGCTGCTGCTATACTGAAACCCTATGACCTATCACTTCTGCCCGAAATGCGGCCATGCCTACTCGAAAGGAGACCGCGCGCAGTTCAAAAAAAACAACGGCGCTCTCCGCTGTCGGAGCTGCTCATTCGTCTTCTACGATAATCCAAAACCCACGGCGAGCGCGATCATCGTGAACGAAGCGGGTCGTTGCATGATCGTGAAGAGAGCCATCGAGCCTTGTCTCGGCATGTGGGACCTGCCCGGCGGATTCGTTAACTACGGAGAAGACCCGAAAAAAACAGTTGCGCGCGAACTTCGCGAGGAGCTCAGGATCAGTACGACAACCGCACGTCTGATCGGCGTCTTCCATAACTTCTATCAGAACAAGGGGCGAAAGGAAGAGACCTATAGCATCCTGAACCTCATCTATCTCATAAAGAAACCTAAGGGGAAGCTGGAGCCTCGCGATGATATCAATGACTACCGTTTTGTCTCGCCGAAGCAGCTACCCCGCAACATGGCATTTCCCGAGCAAAAAAAATTTATCGAGGACTTTTTTCTCACGAAGCGAGGGCACTGACGAACCGTATGCACTTTACCGTACGCTGAAAAATTTCATCCACGTCTCCCTGAGAAGCTTCGCGTCATCAAGGGCGTGGTGATCGCGATACTGTGAGACATCGATGCCGAGTTCTTTCATGAGCGGCGACTTGGCATCGAGGATATGTTCAGGATCCCGGCCATACGCGAACAGTATCGTCGCAAAATCGATCGGCCACTTGTGGAATGGGAAAGCGTCTTCCCGCGGATTGTCGGTCTCGAAGAGCTTGTACAGATAGACCGAATCGAACTGAGTGACGAAGGTGATCATATATGGCTTTCCCGAACCGACGAACTCTTGGATACGTTTACGCGCTTCCGCTCGCGACACCTTCGGCTGCGTCAGCATATGCTGGACATTCTCCTTGACCCAATCGCTCACCTCTCCCTCATGCGTGAGCTCCAGATACAGCTCAGCACCGTCCGGCTTCACGAGGCCGACCGAAAGGATCTCGCCTTTGTATGGATCAAGAGTCGAGAACTCGGTGTCGACGAAGATGATATTTTCCGAAAATGGTCTAGTCATGTGGGTGTTTTCCTCAGCTCATCCGTGCGAGGGCTGCGAAGAGCATAAAAATGATAAACAAGATGAGCTCAACCCCCAGCACGATCAGTAGGAACCGCCAGTAAAAAGCCCAGCCGAGTCCGATGAGGGTGATGTTGGGTTTTTTCTTGAGGAAATCTTTGAATCGTGGATTGAACATGAGACGTTGCTATTCAGAATATTCTGAGAACGCTAAAAAAGCAAACCGCCCAGCACCACTTTGTTTGACACAGTGGTGCTGGGCGGCACAACGCACTACGTACGAAGGAGGCGGAAAACTTCCGCATGTCGGTCGACGATAGCGTGCGCTCCTGCGTTCAGGAGCGCAACCTGCGAGGTCGTGGTCGTAATACCGACCACATTCCTGCAGCCGGCAAGACGAGCTGACATCACACCGCTTGGCGAATCTTCGAGCACGATGCATTCCCAGGGACTGCACTCCAGGCTCTGGAAAGAAAGCGCATATGGATCGGGAGACGGCTTGCTCTTCTTCACATCGCCTCCGACGACGATGACATCGAAGAATTGCCTGAGATCGAACTTTTCGAACAGCATATCAACAACATCCTCGCTGCTCGATGTCGTTAAGGCGACCTTGAGCGACGGAAAACGTTTCACCAGCTCGATGAGGAACGCACGAGCGCCGGGTACGAGCTGCATCGTGCCGTCACGTATCGCATCACGGTAGCGCCGCTTCGCTTCCTGCGCCAGGTCATCCGGATTCAGACGCCCGTGGCCGTACTGAGAGATGATGGCCTGGAAGACCTGACCGTACCGCACGCCGCGAAAGGAGGCGAAGACCTCATTGGGCACGGGAAGCTCATGCCGTTTACAGATGTAACGAATGTTCTCCTCGGATATCGCGTCCGAATCGACGAGGACACCGTCCATGTCGAGATCGACAGCTCGCAACTGCATCGACACCTCCCCAAAAGAGAGTGGAAGACACTGACAAAGATCGAGTGAATAGCCCACTCTATCGACTATCGTCCGAGCTGTCAACACAAGAGCCAAAGAAAAACCGCCCAGCACCACTACGACGGAATGTCAGTAGTGGTGCTGGGCGGCGCGAAATGACGAAGTTCTTCACTCCGTCGTTGCTGATTTGACCAGGCGTGAGAGCCTCGTCACCGTCCGCAGCGTGTAGACTGCTTCGGTGAACGCATAGGGCAGCATTCGGAAGTGCCAGTGCGGCTTCCAAAGAAGACGCCACCGTTCACGACCGTACTCCACCCAGAAGTCATTCAGCCACTCACGACTCATGGCCTTGCCGAACGTCCGGCGCAGCCAGTCACCGACGCCTCGGATCTTGCCCGAGAGCTCATGCCGCTTCTCGGCGATGATCGGAGCGAATTCCGCTTCGAACACCGCCTGCTGGAAACGATAGAACTCGGACAGGAGCCGGCCGACGTAGCGAATGTGCCGCCATGCCTCTTGAGTCAGGTACTGCTCGAACGGCAGTTCTGCTGCGCCCGGTCGCCGGTCGTCATAGTCCCGATACCGGTAGAAACCCGCAATCATAGGGTGGGCTCTCTCGGTCTCGAATGCCCCGCGATACCAGGCGTAGTTACGCAGCAGGCCGTAACGGCCTGCACGCGTCTTGCAGCGCTTGACCGCTTCGGTCATCTTCTTCCTGCTGTAGAACTGCCTCCACGCCCGCTGATAGACGCCGAACCATTCTTCCCTGCTCATCAGCGGGTGGTCCATGTTCGCATGGAACGAGTCGCAGTTGTTGAAGTCCGGATCGATCCGGGCTCCAGCGGCGACGGCGCGCACATGGTCTTCACTGCCAGGCAGCAGCGTGAACATAAAGAATGACACTTGGTCCACGCCGAGGCGAAACAGCTCCTCGATATCCCGCTCGACGGACTCGGGCGTATCATGCGGGAAGCCGATGATGTACCCCGCATGGACCAGGATGCCATGATCATGGCAGCTCTGGAAGAGCTGTGAGAACCGCTCCACCTTGTTCTGACGCTTGCTTGCTTCCTCCAGGTTCGCCGGATTCAAGGATTCGACGCCCATGAAGATCTGGGTGCCCCCGCTCGCTGCCAGTGACGGCAGAAAATCCGTGAACTTATCGCACGCGAGGTCGGCTTCGATCATGAACCCGATATTCAGGTTCTTTCGCCGAAGCGCGGTCAGCCCTTTCAGAATCTCGCGCCACTGAGGGTTCCGGACGAAGTTGTCATCCGTGATGAAGTAGAACGTCCGGCCCTTATTGCGTGAGGCTGACTCTTCGAACATGCGGACGATAGCCGCCGGGTCCCGATACCGAGACTTCCTCCCCTGCACATTGATGATCGTGCAGAAAGAGCAGGTGAACGGACACCCGCGGCCCGAATCGACGGTTCCGAACTCCGTCGTGAAACTCTTGTAGAAGTACCCTTCCGGAAACTCAGGCATCGGAGCCTGAGAAAGGTCTGGCTGACCGCCACGATAGAGCAGTTCTTGCGTGCCGGAGATGGTGTCCGCGAGAGCCGCTGACCAGTGGTCTTCGGCCTCTCCGTGGAAGATGACCACGCCGGCATCCATGAGCGCTTGGATCTCCGCGGGCATGATGCCCGGGCATGGTATGTCCGGTCGCGCAGGATCATGAACGCCGTCGTGCAGTGTCGATATAGAACCCGACACATGGAATCCGCCGACGACACACGTCGCCCCGAGTGTCTGCCACCGCTTGATCAAATCGCAGGTACGGGGGAACTGAGCCGTTTGGACGGCGACGAAGCACACGATGAGCTTGGTCCCGTGCTCGGGAAATCTGTTCTTCAGCTGCGCGAGCTGCTCCGCATGACGCTTAATGCCGTCTTCGAAGCCGTAGATCTCGCTCGACACTCCGGGAGGAAGGATGTCCTTCAATGCCTGCTTGGTCAGTGCGTAGACTACCGCCAAGCTGTTCGAGGGCAGCACTGCCCGCGCGAAACGATAGGGGAAGCCCTCATCGTCATAGCTCGTCGGCTTGAGGTGGATAACAACAACCCTCTTGATGTCATCGCTGAGGTGAGCAGAGGCCGACCTGCCCGAGGAAGCTGCTGTCGCTACTGAGTACGTCATTAGCATTCTCCTTCAGAGGCAGGTTGCCTCACCATTGAATCGTGAGTTGTAAAAGGTACAGATTATAATTCAAACCATAGCAAGAACGAGCTATAACGCAAGTGGATACATCAAAAGGTCCTTATCGGACCTTTTGACCTATGCACCACATTCCTACGCAGTAGCGAGCAGGACGAACGCAAGCACCACGAGCACGAACATGCTAAGTATCGTATAGGCAACGAGTTTGACGGCCTCCTGTCTCTTCCCATTCAGAAAATAATAGATCGGTCGCCCAAGAAGCAGGGTGCCGGTGACCATCGCAGAAAAAACGAACAACGTCAGGAAAAGCAGCGGTCTTCGAATATCATCAGGCGCGGACCCGAAGAATCGCTCACCATTAATCATGACCCACGATACGATCGAGATATAGGCGAATGCGGCTACTGAGCTCGAGACAGCTTGTAGGGCGAGTTTTGAATTGTTCATGATAAAGAGATTACTATTTAACCATATCTGAATCATAGGCCTATCTGGGTAATGAGCAAATGTTCTAGGCACACACATTTGGCGGGTTGGTTAGTTGGTATTCTGCCAAGACTTC
>JBBTUM010000192.1:0-4320 GCA_038063795.1 Patescibacteria group bacterium
TTGTATATAGCCCCAGGTGACTGCGCATTATCTTCGATGATCCTTAAACTGTGTTTGTCCGCGACGGCCTTCAGCTCGTCAAACCGTGCAACCCCGCCGAATAGATTGACGACCATGATCGCCTTTGTTCTCGCGGTTATTCGCTCCTCTACCGACTTCGGATCAAGGCAGTAGGTATCCTCCTCGATGTCGGCGAAGATCGGAACGGCGCCGTTCATGAGAATCGCGGTAGCAGAAGCTGACATCGTATACGGCGACACGATAACTTCGTCTCCGGGACCGATGCCGAGCGCGACGATGGCAGAATGTAGTGCGGAGGTAGCGGAATTAACGGACACCGCGTGTTTGACCTTGAACGTCTCGCACATGAGTTGTTCAAAGGCTCGAACCTCCTTGCCGCCGAGGAAAAACTCTCCCGGAACTCCCACATAGTCTGACAAGACTCCAGACCGAATAACTCGGACAGCAGCCTCCTCCTCCTCGACGCCGATATTACTGACACGAGAGAGTGGTTTCTTTAGAACTTTTTCTCCACCGTTGATTGCGAGTTGTGCCATATTATTTTTTTGCCACTTGTTCGGCCACTTCCAACGCGTACAACGCATCATCAGGGGAACACAGGAGTGCTCCGCCCCGCGACGCGTGATACACGTTCGAATAAACATCCAGCATGCTCTCGCCGATATCAAGAATAACGTGCGGTTTCTTCGACACATGAAGGAAAGAAAACCCAGCTTCAGATTTGATACCGTACTCGGTCAATGTGTCTGAGGCAATCCGGAGGCGTCCCTTTTCAAAAAGGATATCCGCCTCAAAAATGCGGTAGTACTTTGAGTCGATACCATGATACACTGCCGCAAATCCGTCATACTGCATTACAAACGAATGCGTCGGGTCCTTCTCCGCCGGGTTCTTCTGAATCACGAAAACCGACTGCGCCTTCCCAAAAAATTTTGTCATAAGCTGGATCATATGCGACGCCGTGTTGAAGACGCCACCCGCGTAGTTGACATCGATAGCCTTGACGCGCCCCCACGTGCCCTTCTCCAGCAACTTCGCGAGCTTCACATACCCGCTATCGTACGAGCGGAAATAGTTTACCGCGAAAACAGTTCTCTGCGTCTGTGCCTCGACAAGCATTT
The DNA here is from genome assembly GCA_038063795.1 of Patescibacteria group bacterium. Lineage (GTDB taxonomy): Bacteria > Patescibacteriota > Patescibacteriia > UBA1558 > 2-01-FULL-52-15 > JBBTUM01. The sequence continues at coordinate 1,143 of JBBTUM010000192.1, forward strand.
CCCGGCCCTGCCTTGCGCTATACGCAACAGGCTTTTCACAGAGCAAAATGTCAACGCCCCAACGCAATACTTCCATGCAAATCGAATAATGCGTCGCCGTTGGGGTCGCGATGACAATCATCTCAGGCTTGCTCGCTCGCAGCATTGTTTTGTAATCGGAATAGACCGGGACGTGCGCCTTGCGCGCAAATGCTTTTCTCGCATCTCTACTCGGATCTGCTCCACCCACGAGTTTGAAGTGACGATTTTTTTTCAGGACGCTCAGGTGCGTCGGATACCGTATACGTCGCTTCACATTAGGATTATCATCATACCCGTGCGCGATATTGCCAAGACCGATAACTCCTACCGTGATCATTTCTTAAGTATTCTATCTTTTATCTTCTCAAGAGCTTCGAGGCTCGTCGTTGCATATAACCAGTACAACTCATTATACACTTCGATCTCTGTTTTCCCTTCCACTTCAAGAAAATTTTCAACGATCACTTCGCCTCTGTCGATTTGCTCGGTCATCCAATGCGCCGCAACCGAGGCCTTCGTCTCGCCTGCAGCGAGCATTCGTCCAACCGAAGCAGCGCCCGGATATTTGAAAAGATTCGGGTGCATATTCATGGCTGGAACGATATTGAGAAGGTTCTCTTTGATGATCTGGCGACCGTGACAGCAGAGAAAGAGCTCAACCTTCTCTTTCTTGATATACTCCTCGATTTCCGGAAAATTGACATTCTTCGGTTTAAAAACCGGAATACGAAGTGCGCGGGCAACTTCCTCTACCGGGCGGTCTACAGGAATCACTCCCGCAACATCATAACCCGCAGCAACAATTGTTGCGAGCACCGTCATGCCGGAATTTCTGCCTCCGTAGTAAAAGATTCTCATACGCCCCCTTGGATTAATTCTTTCTGGATAGGATCTCCTCGCTTGATATCAGAGGCAGCTTTCTTTCCAATCACTTTCTCAAAGTATTTTGGTGCAAGGCCAAATGACGGCCGAACAACGCGTATATTCCCCCTCGTGAAAACCTCACCTTTTTTGATGTCTTTTTCGGCAAATATTGAACGCCGCAACCGAAGATTATAGGCCTCGGCATCATTCACAGGCCCATAGTGTGGAGCACCCATGGCCTTTTCATTGCGCCTGATTGTCTCTACCATCTGCTTGAGTTCGGCTGGGTCGATCGAGAAACGTTTGTCAAAACTCTCATCCGTATGGCTTATAACCAGATGTTTTTCAATAATCGAGGCACCTGCCGCGGCAGCAAGTATCGAGAAGTATGTCCCCCCGTTGTTATCGGAAAATCCACTGACAACGTCGAACTTCTCGGCAAGATCCCGCACAGTACTCAGATGCGTGTCTTTCGGATCGGACTCATCCGCGTAGGTGTTCAGACAATGCAGCAGCGCGAGATCTTTGCCTCCAGCACGTCGAAATGCATCAACAGATTCGTGCGCTTCCTCTTCTGAGCTGAAGCCGACTGACATGATCAACGGCTTTCCGGTTTTTGCCACTTTCTCCACAAGCGGGACGTGCGTCATCTCATATGATGCAATCTTATAGAGCGGGACATGCAGACCCTCAAGAAAATCAACGGCTGTCTCGTCAAACGGTGAGGAAAAACCGACGATCCCGAGACTCTTCGCCAAATCAAGTAGCTCCTTATGCCATTCCCACGGAGTGAAGGCAAGGCTGTAAAGTTCGTATAAATTTTTCCCCTTCCAGGATGCAGGATTATCTTTACCACCAAGCATGAAATAGTCATTCCTCACATTCATCGTGATCGTATCAGGAGTATATGTCTGAAGTTTGATGGCGTCGGCGCCGTTTGCTGCTGCAGCCCTGACTATCTCCTTTGCTTTATCGCGCTGTTGTAGATGGTTGCAGGAAACCTCCGCTACCACAAAGCACGGATATCCTGGGCCTATCTTTCTTTCACCTTTTTGAGTTTTTATGGTCAGTACTGACATAATATGTATGCATTATTGACAAATACTTGATAATTCATTATTGTAGCCTATCGCGTCTGTTCTTTCAAATTCAAGTTTAGCTTGAGGAGGGCTCCCGTGAAAACAGTGAGGCAGGTTCTGAATGTGCTGTATCTTGGCGGCCTCATCGCAATCATGGGGTTCGCCGTCATCGGACTGGCAACAGATCGAATTGATCTTGCAGGAGCGCTGCACCTTGCGTACTACTTTCCGGCGCTTGCGATGCTTTTCGTGATCTCAGCTCAAACGACGCTTCTCGAGTCGATCATCGCGGGCGGAGCCGTTGATATCAGGGCAAGAATGTGGGACTTCATCCACTGGCTCCTGCTTATCGGCATCAACGTCGGCGCATGGCTCCATGATGGCGTCACAATCTGGTGGTTCATCCTGAAGATCCTGCTCCTGGCCGTGATAGGCTGGGAGATCGGCGCCGGCGTGGCACGCAGGTTTCAGCCGATGATCGGTGAAATTGCGACATCGACGATCTCGGCGCTGATCGCACTCACTGCAGGACTCTACGCCGGATACCTGAGGGCGATAGATACATCACCGTACGGCGTGGGGTGGCGCGCCGAAAGCCTAACTGCAGTCATATCGACGCTGATCGTCATCAAGGTAATCTCGAGAGATCGGGGCGGGATGAAACGCGACTGCACAGGTTACCGTCGGGCCTTTATCCTCAAGGGCATCGCCTGCAACACACTCATCCTGCTCTTCTGGGTGCATCTCATGGCCATGCGAGGCTTCTCGGCCCCGCGGACGTGGTGGCTGAACCTCGGCGTCACCTTCAATGTCCTGGTCGGGAACGCAATCTATCTCTACTTCTGGTGGATGTATGAGAGGTGCCGCCGTAGGCAGTTGCGACACGTCGTCATCGCAGACTGACAATGAACGTTTGGGTGTCCGGAATCCCGGGCACCCGTCTTTTTTATTTTAAAATGTACGTACCCTCCTTGATCTGCCTAGCCCCCTCTTCTTCTTGTTGTATTCTCTTTTTAATCCCATCGCTCGCGTAAGCCTCGTCGACCACATATTTTACGCTCCCATCATGCCCAATAACGACGTCCTCTGCCGAGAGCACCTGCAATCCACCGCTGGCTACAAGAGCACGCAAAACATCAATCTTCTCCATCAGAGCGCCAACTCGAGGAATATGATAGCGGTTTGTAACAAGCGTGACCCTGTCAAACTTCATT
>JBBTUM010000193.1:0-4177 GCA_038063795.1 Patescibacteria group bacterium
TGCCATAGAACAAGTATAGCATAGACTGTCGTGCATTTCATTAGTAAAGCTATGGATTGAAATGCAGCCGTGTTGATTGTAGTTTTAGATGGATTTTTAAGTGCATGGTGAGTTGTTTTATCGATTTTTTTGGGAGAGGTGGCCGATCCCGCGGAGCGGGACCCCGCTTCGCGGGGGTGGCTGCCAGGAGTTAACGAAAAGCGCATGTACATTGTCTATATTTTATTGAGTACAAAAAACGGTAAATATTATATTGGTCAAACTTCCAATATGAGAAGCCGTCTGCGACGCCACAACAGCGGAAGAGTTCCTTCGACGATGAAATATAGACCGTGGCGATTGATTCATTCGGAACAGCTTCGGATTCGCACCGAAGCCATCCGACGAGAGAAAGAAATCAAAAAGTATAAGGGAGGGATTCTATTTCAAAGATTAGTTGGCGCGTGGCCAAAAGAACATTAAAAGCTTATAGTTAGATATCGTGGAGAGGTGGCCGAGTGGCTGAAGGCAGCGGTTTGCTAAACCGCTATACGGGATTAAATCCGTATCAAGGGTTCGAATCCCTTCCTCTCCGCCACACTTCGCTCCTTACTGAGCTTCGTGTGGCTTACAGCTTTATCTTATGAAGATACTCTTAGACATCAATGTTTTGAAACTTGATGAAAAGATAGTGATTGATGCCCGGAGGACGGTGAGCGAGTTGCATCCGAAAGGATGGGTCGATGCCCATGCATTTGATAAAGTAGGCACTATATGGAAAGCGCTCAGGAAGGCCTATCTTGAGGAGCGAAGCATTGAAGAGGCACTCAAGGATGTTGTCGTTGACATGTATCAGTTATCGCGAGAAGAGCTGGATCCAGTTGAGATAGTGGGCGGTCTTCCTGAACATTGGAAGGAGACGCAGGGGAGAATAAAATTGCGATAGTGCATGGAAGGGTGGCCGAGTGGTTTAAGGCAACAGTCTTGAAAACTGTCATACCGCAAAACGGTATCGTGGGTTCGAATCCCACCCCTTCCGCCATCCGTCAAAGACGGGTAATCTGAATGAGGGGTTCGAAAAGCATTAAACTACGAATGCAATGAAAAACTTCACTATTATACTTATTGAATCAGTAATTTTAAGTCTTTTATATTGGTTTAAGCTCCCAGCTCCATTGTCCTGGATTTTGCTGATAGTTTTTTATTTTTCAGTTGGATTTATACATGGACGTATTTTTAAAAAGAGTGTGCTCAAAGCATTTTTGTGTGTTGTTGTCGTAGGAGCATTGGCAGGAATTTTATTAACCATAGTGAACGTTATCTCCACTGCCCCTGCTGCCGGTGAATCAAGATTCACATGGCTTCCTTTCGGTTTATTTGTAAGTATTATTAGCTACTCTTTACTGCCCTCCCTCATAGTAATGTATCTGGCGGCTTTTATCGGAATCAAAGTTAGCTCTGCGATTGGACAGAAGAAGATTTTGCAGTAGTGACCGACTGCAGCTCATTCATGGCGAGCTGTGCGTGACTCTCAGTCAGATAGTTGAATCAGAAACTGTGCATGAAAAAGATCATGGTATGCAAGAGAGTATGGACGACAAGATAAAAGCAATCGAACAGGAACTGCGGTCCATCAGGGACCGCAATCAGCGCGTTGAGGCTGATAAGGCCTGGGAGACGAGTACCACGAGGGTTATTGCCATCACGTCTGTGACGTATATTGTTGCGGGGTTTGTTTTGTATCTGATCGGTATCGCGAAGCCATTTCTCGCCGCGTTGATCCCGGCGATAGGATATTACCTTTCAGTGCAGTCGTTACCGATGCTGAAGCGTAGTTGGGTGCGGAATTTTTTAAAATCGCGTGGTTCGCGGAATGCATAAGAACCGACTATTAGATGATCTCAATGAATGAAGAGCAGCGACCGAAAGTCGGCATTGGCGTCATGGTCATGAAAGATGGCAAGGTTCTGCTTGGCAAGCGGAAGGGCTCGCATGGGGCTGGTGAATTTGCGTGGCCAGGCGGGCACATGGAGTATATGGAATCATTCGAAGCGTGCGCGAAGCGCGAGGTCATGGAGGAGACGGGTATGGAGATACGCAACGTGACGTTCATGCGCCTCATGAACCTGAAGGATTATGCCCCGAAGCACTATGTTGACGTCGGCCTTGTGGCCCACTGGCAGAGCGGAGATCCTCGCGTCATGGAGCCTGACCGCATCGAGGGATGGGACTGGTATGACCTCGATGACTTGCCTCAGCCGCTTTTTAGCACGATCCCTTCGTATCTCGAAGCCTATCGGACCGGTAGAAATTTTTGGGACGCGTGACCTTTCATGCCAAAACGAATTCTCATTTTTTCGCTGACCTACTTCCCGTTCACCGGAGGAGCGGAGGTCGCTGTCCGGGAGATCACGAACCGAACTTCACGGCAGGATATCGAGTTCGACATGGTGACGCTGCAGTTCGACTCTGCGCTCGCTCGCGTGGAGCGGGTAGGCAATGTGACCGTGCATCGCGTCGGCTTTGGTCGGCCGTCTCCATCAATGGCGGACTTGTTCGCATTCCCGCTGAAGCTGAACAAGTATCTGTTTCCGGTACTTGCCTACCGCATGGCGCGCCGACTACACCGACGGCAGGCGTACGATGCGATATGGTCCATCATGGCAAACTATGCAGGGTTCGGCGCGCTCTTCTTTAAACTGAGAAACAAGAAAGTCCCATTCCTTCTGACGCTTCAGGAGGGGGACCCCGTCGAGCACATCAAGCGCCGTGTGCGCTTCGTCTCTTCCTGGTTCAAAAAGATTTTTCTGTCGGCCGATGTCATACAGGCGATCTCAAAGCATCTCGCGGATTTCGGAAGTTACATGGGCCACACGGGAAAGGTCGCGGTCATTCCCAATGGCGTGGATACGGAGCTCTTTTCGCAGCAGGTGCCGACATCCGAACTTGATACCCTCAGGCGTTCACTTGGTCTTGAGCCGCATGATATGGTGCTCATTACGACTTCCCGCCTGGTCGAGAAGAATGGCGTGGATGACTGTATCAAGGCGCTTGCGCACCTTTCCGACAATGTGAAGCTCGTGGTCGTAGGCGCAGGCCCTCTGGAGAAGAGATTGAAGCTTTTGGCAGTTGAGTTCGGTGTGGAGCGGCGCGTCATCTTCACGGGGTCAGTAGAGCATCATGCTATTCCGCGGTACTTGAAGCTCGCTGATGTTTTCGTACGCCCCTCGCGATCTGAGGGAATGGGCAATTCATTCATCGAAGCGATGGCTGCTGGTCTGCCGGTGGTCGCGACACAGGTCGGGGGGATCGTGGACTTCCTCTTTGATCCGGACATGAACCGCGATAAAAAACCAACGGGACTTTTCGCGGAAGTGCGCAGTCCCGAGAGCCTTGCGCGACAGGTGAAGCGCCTGCTCGACGACGACGACTTACGTTCGGCGATCTGCTCGAACGCGGAGGAGATGGTCAGTTCGGTATATGAATGGGATACCATCGCTCGGCGTATGAAGACCGAGGTTTTCGCAAAAATATTCATATGAGACCATGGAGATAACTTCACCGCAGTCGCTCAAGAAGCTTCTCATCGCGCTCACGCTGTATCTGACCTCGCTTTTTGCAGCAAATACTCTTGGCATCAAGCTCATGCCTTTTTTATTTGGCTCGCACCTCTCTGTGGCGGTATTTTCCTTCCCTATCGTTTTTATAACGACTGACGTGATTGGCGAGGTGTACGGAAAAGCAACTGCTCGCCTCTTCGTGCTTGCAGGCGTCGTCAGCATCATTCTTTTTCTCGTCTATACGGCCATATCGGCGGTCATGCCATGGTCGGAGGATGCCCTGTGGGCTCGCGAGGGATATGGGCAGATCTTCGGACTCTCAACGCGGTTTTCTATCGCGTCAGTGGTCGCTTTCGCAGTCGCCGAGTATCAAGACGTTATTGCGTTCTTTTTTTTCAGAAAAAAATTAGGCTCGCCCCGATTTTGGTTGCGTTCGAATCTTTCAAATCTATGGTCGCAGTTCCTGGATACCACGATCTTTATGCTCATTGCGTTCGTCGGCATTTATTCACTGCCGACCATCATCGCTATCATTATCCCGTGGTGGCTCTTCAAGGTCGTGATGGGTCTCTGCTATACGCCGCTCAGCTATCTGGGTATTCGGCGTCTCAAAGGATCACCTTCCGCTGATGCGCGTT
>JBBTUM010000194.1:0-2714 GCA_038063795.1 Patescibacteria group bacterium
CGACGAGGAGAGCGTAGTATATATCGTGCGTCAGGTCTGAGCTCAGGGTACCGATCGACGAGGTGACCCCGAAAGCATCAGGATCGGTACTTTCGTGCCATAAAATATTGTAGGATGTCGGAAGTTGAATTTCCGAATTGATGATCGTGTTCTTTTTACCCGACTGCCTTTGTACGAGCAGGCTGTAACTATCCACGGAATCGTTGCGAGTGCCAAGAAAGTTCAGCAGTTGCTCCCCGGCGATCTTATTGAGCTCTAGACGGAATGGCAGTTGATACGAAACTACCGCGGAAGTCGTCTCGCCAGGTGCTACTTGCATCCAGTTCGCGAACACCGTTTTGCCCAGTTCACGACCGATCAAAGTGCCGCTATTCTCATCTGTTGCAAAATAGTGCGATATACGCTGCAGATCGGCATCGGGCTGCTGAAAATCTGAAGGCACAGTGAACAGGTCTTCGCTTGGCGGGCGAAAACCATTCGCACTGAGGAGCACGCTCCCCTCTGGGACGTAGATCCTCGTGTAATCAACGTTGTTGATATACGCGAACGGATCGCTCGGGTCCGCACGGTGTGACTTTGTTATTTTAACGATCACACGGATCTCGCCGTTTTCATTCACCGTCGCAACGTGATCGATGGTTTCAAATATAGACCCATCGCTTTTCTCTCCAGCGATGTTCGTAGAAATCACCGAAAGATAATCCTTGTCTGTCGCTTTCATAGCCCCATCCCACCCGAGTTCTGAAAGACTTCGTGAAAGATCGTTGTTATTGAATACGGTCACCTGTATATCCTTGCCATAGAGAGCGGACGTGAGGAGGGCAATGAGGTCTTGATAGTCACTGCTTGCGATCAGGCGCTCGATGAGGATCGGGTATAAGCTTGTAAGGATCTTTTTTGGCTGATTCAGCGTCTTGTCATAGTCAATCTCTACTTCTCGCTGAATGACCTCATAGAAATTGTCTGAGCTCACCGTTACGCCATACTCCGGCAGATCTACTGGCCCCGTTATAGAGAGGATGCCGGGCATGATATCCGAATTGATCGCGATGACTCCGTCTACTGTCTGGCCACTCGCCTCCTCGTAGAACCAGGCCAGTTTTGCGGCTGAGGTCGGGAAGTCCGGCCACCAATTCGCATCCCAGAGATGCCACTCGTCATTCAATATCGAAAGAGGTTTTGGAGGAATGAGGTGTTTTTGAAACCCGGCTTCAAGATCATATGCGCCTCCGGCTGGGAAATCGATCGCCACAACCTTCCCTTTCGAGAAATCAAGACGCGCGAAACTCCCGATAAAGCCGCCAGTTGGTCGGATCTCCCTGTTGTTCTGGAATACCGTGAGATAACGTGAAAAACGTTCCCCACCTGTGATGTGATATGCGAGCATTGAGGTCCTGCCAAGCGTTCTAATACTACCGATGATAGTGTCTGTATTGTCCCGCAGAAGCTCTGCCGCTGACGTCCATTGGCTCGGGACAAGGCGCATATCCAGCGAGCGTAATTCGAGCCGTGATCGCTCCAATGCATCTGCAGCTGCCCCAAGGTCCTGTGATAACTCCAAGAGAGCATCCGATGGAGCTGATTGAGGCGTCGTTTGCAGCGAGCTTGATAGAATCACCCCAGCCTTGGCAATATGTCTACCGGCAAGAGTCAGGTTCTTCGCCAGCTCATATTTGGTTCCAATAGACGGTATATATGCGATGGCGGTCTGCAGCGCAGAATGGTAATCGTTCAGCGATCGTTGTACTGTTGAAAAATTTTTGGTCGCTTCGGTAAGATGAGCGGTGGCGTCATCATACTCCGTAGCCGATAACGTCGAGAAACCCTTAGCAAGTGAGCTGACAGCCGTTGTGCTCTGGTCGAACAGGAGTCGAATATGAGACAAAAAGGACTGGCCGTATTGCACGCCAGAAATGGGTAGCAGCACCAAAGCCATAACTCCGCTAAAGGCGATGAGTGCCGGGACCTTGCGGATTGCAAGCGGCGAAACTGTATCGTCAGCGTCATCGTATGTATCTTCATCCCTCGAGACACGTGTCCGAGTTCGCTTCGGGATATGCCATCGGATGCGCTCTGGGGATGCTGCATGCCTGATGCGATCCCATATGCCGCTTGCGAACGAAGGAGAAGGCTGCCGCATCTGGTCAAGCCGGTTCTTTTCGATCAGGTAATTCTTCCTCAAATCGATGATGTAGGGAGACCGGCGGCTATTTTGATCCTTGGGTACTGTGTGCACGGGCATTTCGATTCGACTGCTTCTCTGCTGCATCGGAGAGGGGAAAGAGCTTCCGCTGGGCTGAGAGGCCACAGAAATTGGGGCCTCAGCGGGAGCCTGCGTGCGGGTTCGAATAACTGTCTCGGCCGCATCGGATTCGATGAGTTTATTCAATGCTGCTCTGCCCATATTTTTTGTAACAGGCCGCGTTGAAGCGATGATGGGTGGTCTCTTAGGCGCTCGAAGAGGTCGATGCTTTTTTTTCAGAGCGCTCTGCTCGTCTAACGCGTAGAGGCCCAAATCAAAAACATCCTCGTGCGCTTGCGTATCCTCTGTTTGAGTTTTCCTCCTGGTGCTTGCCATGACCTATGCATTATACTGATTTTTTATGCTCGAGTAAAGCGCGCGATGTTCTTTTGCCGCCTTCTCCCAGGTATATGACCGCCAGCGATGCTGTCCTCGTTGGCGAAGGGTATCACGCATTTTCATGTCAGAGGAC
>JBBTUM010000195.1:0-3454 GCA_038063795.1 Patescibacteria group bacterium
CCGATACCCATGAGCGCAGAACCAGCGTCTGCCATCACCGCACGAACGTCAGCAAAGTCAACGTTGACCATGCCGGGGATGGTAATGAGCTCGGAAATACCAATGACGCCCTGGCGCAAAACCTCGTCCGCGACAGAGAACGCTTCAAGGAGGGATGTTTTCTTGTCGACGATCTGCAGGAGTCGATCATTCGGGATCGTAATGATGGTGTCAACCTTGTCCACCAATTTCTCAAACCCCACATCAGCGATCGAACGGCGCTGCAGCCCTTCGAATTTGAACGGCTTGGTCACGACCGCGACCGTAAGAGCGCCTGACGATCGAGCGATGTCAGCGATAATCGGAACAGCGCCGGTACCTGTGCCTCCGCCCAAACCACACGTAATAAAAACCATATCCGCATCGGATATGACTTTTCGGATCTCATCCTCGTTCTCCTCTGCCGATCGTGCACCGAGGTCGGGGTTCATGCCAGCGCCCAAGCCCCGCGTCACCTCGCGTCCGATCTGGAGCTTCACGTCTGCGATCGACTGCTGCAGAGCCTGCACATCGGTATTGATAGCGATGAACTCGATGCCGCGAACCTTCTCCCGAAGCATCCTATTGATAGCGGCCCCTCCAGAACCACCGACACCGACCACCTTGATGCGCGCGATGCTCTGTATAGCCGGTTTTACTTCGTATGCGTTCTTTCGAGGCATAAACACTCTAGATAAATTAGTACCCACAGTATACACTATGTCGCGCAAAAATAAAATGCTCCCATGACAGGAGCCTGACTCAAAAATGTGAACAGTCGGTTATGACGTCCAATCGCGGATCTTTTTCACGACCGGCCCGAATACTTGCTGCGCCCACTTGAAAGGCATCGTAGGAGCGCTCGACGTCTCGGGTGTAGCGAAGTAGACGAGACCCACCGCCGTGCTGTATCGAGGGTCCTTTACCTTGTCTATAGGCGAAACGATCTGTTCATTGCTTGCGAGAAATACCGGAAGCTTCAGATGCTCCTTCACGTGTTCGACGATGCCGCTCATCTTTGAGCCGCCGCCGGTCAGTATCACACCGGCAGGGAGTTTTCCCGCACGCCCGGCCGTATGCAGCTCGGCACTGACCATGCGCACTATCTCATCAAGCCGCGCTTCGATGATCTCAGCGATCATCTTCCTCGATATCAGCAGTCGCGGCATCTCCTCCGTCGAAAATTTTGAAATATCGATCTCATCGCGCTTCGAAATGCCGTCTGACGACGCATGGCCCTGTTCTATTTTCACTCGCTCGGCGACCTCCAGTGACGACCTGAGGCCGATAGCGAGGTCAGCCGTGATATGATCGGACCCAAGCGGGATGACCGCGGCATGCAGCAGCTCGCCCTCCTCATAGATAGCGACCGATGTCGTACCAGCGCCGATGTTGATAACGGCTGAGCCGAGGTCGCGCTGACGTTTCGTGAGCACCGCCTGCGCAGTGGCAAGCGGAGCAAAAACGAGGCCATCAACCTCAAGTTGCGTCCGATAGATACATTTCGATATCAGCTTGACCTGAGCCGAGAGCGCGAGGATGATCTGCGTATGCGCCTCCAGCTTGATACCGGTCATACCGAGCGGGTCTCGGATGTTCGTCTGGTTGTCAAGATTGAAATACTTCGGGAGGACGTGAATGATCTCATAGTTCGGGGCGGTCGCGACTGCCTGCGACTGCTCGACCGCACGGCTGATGTCCGACTGCTGCACTTCTCCGTTGGGCTTACCGACCGCAACGACTCCCTGGCTCTCCACCACTTTGATATGGGCGCCATTGATGCCGACAACGGTCTGTGAGAGCTGAAACCCTATCATGCGCTCTACTTTTTCCAGGGCTTCGGACAGCGGCGTGACGATCTCCTCGAGATCGATGATCGCGCCCTTCTTCACGCCCTGCGACGGTGCCTCGCCGACCCCGATAAGCTGGACTTGGCCATTATCAAGACGCTGCCCCACGACGACGCGCACGGCACTCGTTCCGATATCGATCCCTGCTATGGCTTCCTGCTTGCTCATTTTTTTCTCACGTGATACACGAGGTAAGTATACTGAATTCCTAATGCTTTGCCAATGTTTTCCTCAGTTCTCTGAGTAATCGCGCTTCAAGCTCCCCCATGCGGCGAGCGTCAGCAGGACGATCGTGCTCGTGCCCCAGAACATGCAATACGCCATGAATCGTCAGTACTTGGAACTCCTCCGTGAGACTATGGCCCTGCATTCGCGCCTGACGCCGCAGATCCTGCAAAGAAATGATGATCTCGCCCAGGGGGGCGTTCGATGACTCGGGTGAGCGCGGCGGCGAGAGCGTAAATGACAGCACATCAGTCGTTGCGTCCACCCCGCGATACAGCGCGTTGAGCCGCCTCATCACGCGGGCAGATACAAAGGCGACCGAGATCGTCCTGTGAATTTTAAGCCGGCGCCGAAGGAGCGCGGACAACGCAGACAACCATCTCGTCTGAACCCCTCGCGGTACTGATGAGACCGTCAGTAACTCGCGCACCGGCACTAGAGTAGCGTTAATCGATCGAGCAGAAGTTGGAAGATCGCTGGATAATCGATCGTCTGGACCTCATTCTGGTGGTATACGAAGCTCAATACCATATCATCGACCGCGACATACACGGAAAGCCCGTCGAGCGTCCTCACGGCTTCGACACCTGCCACCGTCATGATATCTACATTGTCGGGATTGTAGTCCTGACTGACATGCTCGACGTACCACTCCCATGACGTCTGTCCCTGATCGTTGCTTGCGACCGTGATAGTGAAATCCTCGCCCGTCGGCGCAGAAGCGACAATATCGTTCACATTCGTGGCCGGGATGCGCACGGCCCATCCGGCAGGATAATAAAATCCGAAACCGCGAGCCGAATCCATATAGAGTTCGACGAGGTCGGTATCGCTCAATTTGATGGCGCCGCTCTGGATCGGGCTGTAAAAATTCGCGACTTCCGACGCGTCATTGTAACCGTCACCGTCCGTATCCTGGACCGAGAGTGATGTTCTGAAGACCCCCTCCTCGAAAGCGGTCAGGCCGTCGCCATCGGCATCGACGTTCCCGCGTGCAGACGGTGGTACCACCGTATCGTCCGGCGGTGTCGTTTCGTCAATGTCGCCCGGCGCTTGAAAATCAGATGGATACACCTCCCACGATCCCGCCGTGAGCTGTTGTTCATTAAGTATCGCCTCGTACTCTACGTCAAATATGATCCGGTACGACTGACGCTCCTCAGTCGCCGTATAGGTGTACGGCGCGGAGGTCTTTGGATCCGTCGGTGTGTCAGCAAGAATGTCACGCGGTATGACGGATAAGAATTGCGGGTAGGACTCGAACCGTTCGAAATAGGTCGCAAGCGCGTCCGCGATGGTCCGCAGATCTTCAACGCGCTGAACATCTCGCGCTTTCATCACCTCTTGTTCTCCCGGCGTCG
>JBBTUM010000196.1:0-2597 GCA_038063795.1 Patescibacteria group bacterium
TTTTATGACGATCAATGTTCCGGTAGTTGGGTCTGGAGGCGGGATGTCATCATTGGTTATAGTACAAGTCGCGGCACCACCGTTTGGCACATAGACCTCCGTACAGTTGTCGTAGGAGGTTGTGTATCCAGCAGCGGACGTTTCGGAGATGGTGTACGTGCCTGCGTTGATCGTCAGATCGTTCTGCCCGTCTGATTCAAATGACTGCAGTGATCCGCCATTCACTTGGAACGAGAAATTTTCCGTTGTGTTTGTACCACCATCATCATTGATCAAAGTTTTTTTGACGATAAGCGTGCCTTCTTTATCATCATTTGTGATGGTACATGTTGCGGTACCGTTCAAGGGAACGTTCACGTCAGTACAATTATCGTAGGTCGTAGTATAGCCGCTATCAGCTGTTTCAGTTACCGTATGCAAGCCCGTTATGATCGTCAGATCATTCTGCCCGTCTGCCTTGAACACTATAGAGCTTCCGCCGTCTACCGCGAATGAGAAGTTGCCAGCGGATGACGTTCCGCCACTGTCATTGATGACGACTTTCTTGACGATAAGCGTGCCTGTCTCGAGCAAACATTCATCGCTGCACCCATCGCCCGGCGTGTTATTGCCATCATCGCAGGTTTCGCCTAGCCCTGGGCTGGTGACATTATCCCCGCAGTATGGTCCGATTGTTGGGCAGCCCACGGTGCCTTCGAAATAAAGATCCTCTTCATGACCGCTCTTCGGAGTGCCGGGGTTGAGAAAATGTCCGCTAATGGCATTTTCGCTGACATGTATTGTTTGATAGGGATCTAACTGATTGCTTGTTGCGTGACATATGGTTATCGGTGATGAACCGCCTCCTCCGCCGTTATTCTCTGAATTGCCCTGCTCAATGCTAAAAAAAGGTGCAGCAGCCGCACTGTTCGTCCGGCTGAAGCCGTTCGAACCGCTGATTAACAAATTGGCTATTACGAAAACGTAAAAGCCGGTACGTACCCTCCTGTTGGTAAGTATCCTATGTAAACTCATGATAGGTTTTAGATAATTTTTGAGAGTGCCGAGCGTGTATGCTCATTAAAGCGAGGGGTGAGGATGGGTCGAGATAATTGAGATTAAACAATTGTGCTCGGGAATGCGGTATTTGTCAATAACAATGGATGGACAAAATTCGCTCCACTCTGTCAATAGCCGTATCTGCGGAAAACTATGGTGAGTTCCAGAAGACCTTGTTGGCCTTTGCTTGGGAGGTCGCAGGTGTTGCGGAGCCAATGGGGCCAAGGGAGCCCGGAATGGCATTGGCGTCGCCACTGTTGTTGTAGGCGTCGAGTTGGCTCGCAGCAGCCAGTATCTGGGCTGCGGTGCCTGTTGCATAGGCGCCGTCTGCATTGGTGATCACGGTCTGGGTCGCCGGGGTACACGAGAATGCGGCGCAGTTGAGTTTTGCGGCGACTAACTGCTGCAAAAGCTGCATGCGGGCTTTGTCGATATTGGCACGGTTCTGGTTGTTGGTTTTTTTCGGAATGCTCGAGAAGAATGCGCCGAAGAGCCTGCTCTGGCCGTTACCAGAAGTATTTGTAATGGTGCGCGTGTGCGAGCCTGCTCCGACAGTCATTGAGCCGCCCAGCTGATTTTGAAATACGCTGCTCGTGAATGCAGTATGGGGGCCCCAGAAGCCGATAGTCCGTGTCGTGGTCTGGAAATAGCTGACCTCAACCACTTCTACGACCAGATCGCAACCGAACGTCTGCCCCCGCAGAGACGAATCCAGCTGGTATTGTACCGGGACTGAATTCGTCTGGTCGCATTCTCCACGAAAACACGGGGTATGTAAATCAATGATCCAGTTGTCCTCCAGGTCATCGTCCGACTTGGCAAGACGTCCGAACGCTATGCTGGAGGTCGCCGTCGGGTCATGAAAGGCAGGGACCGAGGTATCGTTCCCAGGCTGGTTGTCCGCTTCCTTTGAAAGATACGGACACAGTGACGGGTAGCATCGTGAGAGATCCTCAGGATGCAGAAGGCAGTACGCACGTTCCTCCGGATCGTCAATGCGCGGTTTTGGCCGCTGTACGATCTGATACTCAACGTCGTCATGGATGGAACTTTCGATGAAGGATCCAGACAGGTCGATGTTCAAGGGCCTGAAGTGCACTTCACCGGGGAAGACGGTCTCAAAAGAAATCACGTTCGGCGTGACTGAAAGGTTGACGTCAATAGTGACGGTCGTCGCAGACACCTGCAGCGTATGCATGCCGAAAATAATGAGTATGCCTGCTATTTCTGCGAGTATGAGTATTTTTGGATTTTTCATGGGGTTGGCGGTGATTCAGGCGCAGGATCCGGCGCTGGTTCTGGCGACGGCTCGGGTGTGATGACCGGGTCCGGCACGGTAGCCGAGGTGTCTTCGGGCGTCGTTACCTGCTCGTCAGCGGGAGGGGGAGTTTCTTCGACGACCTCAGGGGTAGTCGGGGGCTCCTCGGTTGTAGGCACAGAGGTATCTAACGGCACGGTTTCTGAGGGAGGCTCCGTTGTATCCGTCGGAGTCGTCTCGTCCGCGGTCGGCGTGGTCTCGGACGGAGGCTCGGTCTCGGTCGTTTCTTCGGTCGTCGATG
>JBBTUM010000197.1:0-3823 GCA_038063795.1 Patescibacteria group bacterium
CGAGGAGCGCGAGATTCTGCTGTTGCAGCTTCTCCTTCTCGTCGAAGCAGTCGAGCGGGGAACTCGACTGATAGCTCGCCGGAAGGCTCTCGTAGTCGCCGTCGAACGCGCCGATCTGGGCGGCGAAATCGCCGAGCGCCGTGCCTTCGTAGGGGAAGAACACGGGGTACTCCGCGAAGCTCGTCCTGAGACCGACGGTGTAGCGGATCGACTCCTTTTCGTAGTCGATCCGCTTCTCGAGCAGGCCGACCTCGCGCAGAACCTTGTCCACGGCCAGGCGGGCCTCGCGGTCCGTTCCGGCCGACGTCTTGGCCTGCTCGATGCGGGCCGTGAGCGCCGCGCGGATCTTCTTGCCGAGCTCGTTCGAGTTGACGGCCTTCAGCACCACGTCGAGCTGCGCCTGATACACCTCGCTGGGCGCATGAAGATCGGGAAGAACGGGGTTGGGCAGCCCGAGGATCGTGTTCGAGAAGGTGTTGATCCTGAGCTCTCTGGCCTTGGCGAACGAGGATCGCATGTCCTCGTCCTCCATCTGCCTGATGATGATGTACTTCCGCGAGAAGTCGTTGCCCGACTCGATGGACATGGTCATCGAGCCGATGCCGGACTTCTTGAGGAGCGTGAGCTTGCGGGAGTCCGGTTCATTCACGAGCTCGGCCCGCAGGCTGCAGTGGTACGGCAGCCCCACCTCCCGCGGGTACACCTCGGCGAACTCCTCGAGCCACTCGATATCCGGGTTGAACACGGGGAACACATCATCCTTGAACATGATGAACCGCGTGTCGTACTGCTCCTTGAGCTGCCTGAGCTCGGCGCACAGACGCGTCACGGAGTGGCGCGCGAGCACCTTGCCCTTGCCCTTGTACATGGCGTTCCACTCGTGCTCGAAGCAGTAGGTGCAGCGGAACGGGCAGCCGCGGCCGGCCATCATGGCCCGCTTGTAGCGGTGCTTGAACGCGGTGTTGGGGTAGATGAGCTCGCGATCCATGAAGGGCAGATCGTCCATGGCCGACACGCGGTCGCGCAGATGCGAATGGTCGACCTGCCAGCCCGCCATCAGGGACTTCTTCAAGACCCGCGAGGCGTTCTCCTTGGTGAGGATGTTCGGGATACCGTCGTCGGGCTTCCCGTTGAGCCAGGCGTCGAGGAGCTCGGGCCAGGCATCGTCGCATTCGCCGATGCCGACCGCATCGAAGTCCTCCTCGTTGATGAGCTGGGGACGGAAGGTAGCGAACGGACCGCCGATGACGGTCTTCACGCTCCTGCCAACCTCGCGACGGAGGCGCTTGTGGGCATCGAGCAACAGCGTATGCAGGCCCATGACGGCGCTGAAGGCGACGATCGCGGGCTTGCGCTGCTTAACGACTTCTACGATGTCGTCGCGCTCGAGGACGATGAGGCCGGTGCGAAATGGCCGACCCCCCTGCTTGGCCAGGGCCGACAGGAGCATCAGGTTCAGCGGCTCCGTCTGGCTCCGGTCATCGTGAAGAACGAACAGGATTTCTTCGGCCATCTTTAGACACCCTTCTCTGGTTATGAACGTCCTCTCTTTGGTTGTGAACGTTCGTATGTAGCACTGGGGAGATTACGGGAACTCAAGCAAGGCTGTCAAGACTTTTTGACTTACGTTAGAGAAAATCCTTACCAACCTTAGGATAACCCCAAAGCTCGGAACAAATCGCTCGAATGCACCTGGACTTCTTCCTTGATAAAGGCGAGCTGCCCTCCCAAGGATTCGATCAATCGCTTATCCTCCGACAATCCGTGGTTAGGATCGTTGAGTTTCTCTCGATCGCTTTCCCCCTTGGTGTAGAAATCCGGTCGCACAAGTTTCATAAGCGACCACGGCCCCTCCTCCTCGTTCAGGACAACATAATCAATGGCGCTCATAGCGGCGATCCAGTGCAAACGATTTTTTTCGTTAAAGTATGGGCGATTCGGCCCCTTGCGAACAAAACGATCCGCAACCACCCCTGCATACACGATCTCACCGAGAGCTTTTGCCTGTTCGAAGTGATTGATATGTCCGGGATGCACCAAGTCGAAGACACCATGAACATGGACGATCTTCTTGCCCTTCTGACGCTCCTCGGCGCAAATGGCGGCCAGCTCCTGCGGCGTTTTAATCTTATGGTCTGCAGATGCCATAACGTCGTTCATATTCAAGTAAGAGTGTTCCAAGATGGCATGGAGGATGACTTGATGGCCGTTTTCCGCATGGCCGTACAGCCCCACGCCGGTATCAAGCCAAATATTCACGTCTCCGCAGCGACGAAGCGGATTATCCGCGCCAAAACCCGAGAGCGTGAGCGTAAACATGCCCAGGTTTTTTGCTCTTTCTACTGCGTTAATGATGTTTTTGGATTTTCCCGAACTGGAGATACAGATCGCCATATCCTCGGGACGTCCGTGCCATTCCAACCACTGGGCATAAAAGTTCTCATGGCCCAAATCGTTCGCCCCTCCGGTGAGGTAGACGGCGTCGGTAGGCGCGATGGCACGCATATGTCCGTTTCTGGTGAAATCGAACGACAAATGACTTCCGATGGCGGCACTTCCTCCATTTCCGATAAAAATAATGCGGCCACCGTTTCGATGCGACTGCTTCATGCGGGACTGGATCAGCTCCAGAGCCTCGCGCTGCGTAAGCGGTCTTCCCTGCAGGTCTTTCGTCTCGAATTCAAGCATTATTCTTGAAAGATCGGCCGTATACTGGCGGAAATAAGAATGCAAATCCATAGATCGAAGCGTTTGTACCAATCAGTTAAGAATCCGTCTAGTCCTTACAATTGACGCAATAAATTCCTGACAGCGTCCGGATCGACTGCCCCTCGATTCCCGACAATCCCTACGGCCAGCGCTCCGACGGCGTTACCGATAAAACCGACCATTTCCATAGGTAGCCCGACAGCCGCGCATGGCGCGGCGATGGCAAGAAACGCGTCCCCGGAACCAACCGTATCGACCACCTCACTCGAGGTTACTCCAACGGCGGTGAGAGCTCCTTGCTCATCAAGCGTCAAGCAGCCTTTGTGTCCGCGCGTCACAATGGCGCACTTCGCATTCACCCGGCTTGCGATGAGGGGGAGCAGCTCCTCGGCGGGCGACAGGCGATCATGCGCCGCCAATCGCATCTCCAACTCGTCCAAGCAAATAAAATCCGCCTTCGGATATTTCGTGATGAGATTATATCCGATATTCGTTCCGTTCGTTTGCGCGTTCACGGCGAGAAATTTTGCTTTCTCTCCAAGGAAACGCATCGTCTCGGCGCTAAGCATGCCGTGACCATAATCAAGGCAAATAACGACATCGTATTCCGGAAGGACGCGCGAGAGCTCTTCGCGAATTTGAGCATCAAGTTCGGCTGAGACGGGTCTATCTTCAAGAAATTGATACACCGAAAATAATTTATTCAATGACGCATCCACGTAGCGTGTCTTTCGAATAGTTGCGGCATCTTTGCGATAAAAAAATTTTGCCGAAACGTTGGGTTTAAGCTTAGAGCGCACGAGCTCTTCATAGCTCTCCCCTTTTGTTCCAAGCATGCTCAAGATGTCCACCCGATCAACGAACCCGGCCGCATGATTTGCGCAAGCAACAATGCCACCGGCCATCAACTCGTCTGATTCGGCGTTGAACACGACAACATTCCCTTTGGGCGTTAATCCCAACGGCTTCACGTATCGATATTCATCGATAACGGTTTCGCCGATCACGAGCATCTTGAGGCCGCGAATTGATTCGAGGCCCTCAAGAATCTTTTCGTGGGGATGTCGGCGGAAAAAGTCTGGATCCATATTGTATACATGCCAAAGATACCGAG
>JBBTUM010000198.1:0-1146 GCA_038063795.1 Patescibacteria group bacterium
TGTCGGTAACACAGATCCACCAACGCCGCTACCACGCGATTTCTTCGATGAAGAGATAGAAGGCCAAGTGAACGTCGCCACCGCGCTCCGGCAGCCAGGCAGCTCACTGAAACCGATCATTTACGCTGAGGCTTTTAATCGTGGCTACCGGCCCGATACGATCGTCTATGATCTCGTGACCTCATTCGCTGCGAGCGGCAAGGAGTACAAACCTCATAACTATGACAGCATTGAACACGGTCCGGTCACGCTCCGCACCGCTCTCCAGGGGTCGCTCAATATCCCGGCGGTTAAGGTGCTCTATCTGATCGGCGTGCGAAGAGCTGTCGAGCTTGCCCAGGAGCTCGGCTACACAACACTCATTGATCCGGATCGATATGGTCTCGCACTGGTACTGGGCGGCGGCGAAGTGAAACTCATCGAGCATGTGAACGCCTACGCGGCCTTTGCACGAGACGGCGTTTTCAAACCCTACACGAGCGTCCTCCGCGTCGAGGATGGAAACGGCGATGTTCTCGAGGAACACAAGTCATCCTCTGAGAAGCGCGTCCTGCCGCGCGAGGTCGCGCGAACGCTCACCTCTGTCCTGAGCGACAATGGCGCGCGCGCGTTCATCTTCGGCGAGAACAATTACCTCACACTCGGCGGCCGCCCGGTCGCGGCGAAAACCGGTACGACAAATGACTACCGGGACGCGTGGACCATCGGCTATACCCCGAGCATCGCGACCGGCGTCTGGGTCGGTAATTCGCGGAACGAGGAGATGAAACGAGGTGCGGACGGCAGCGTTCTCGCAGCGCCGATCTGGCGCAATTATATGCAGCGCGTGCTCGAGGGAACCCCGGTCGAGGGGTTCAAACAACCAGAACCCTTGCCGCCCTGCAACAAACCGATGCTCTGCGGCACCACAGGGGAGAAAAAAGTACGCATTAATAGTGAGACCGGAAAACTAGCGGGGCCTTTTACGCCTGAATCAAAGATCAAAGAGGTTTCATTCCGTGAGAGTCACAGCATTCTCCACTATGTGGACCGCTCCGATCCGACCGGCCCCGTGCCAGAACACCCAGAGAACGATCCTCAGTATCCTCTATGGGAGGCCCCGATACAGGCGTGGGCCGCGGCTCAGGGCTATACGAACGACCAGCC
>JBBTUM010000199.1:0-1590 GCA_038063795.1 Patescibacteria group bacterium
CTGACGAGCAGAACTGCTTCTTCATGGACGGAGAATCGTTCGAACAGTATGAATTAAAGAACGAGATCCTTGCTGAGAGACGACAGTATTTGAAGGAAGGCCAGGTGGTCGACATCCTCCTCTACAACGGCAAAGCACTCACGGTCGAGCTGCCGACGAAGATAACGCTCACGGTCACGAGCTCGCCTCCAGGCGTGCGAGGCGACACCTCGGGTTCACCGACGAAATCAGTCACCCTTGAGACCGGCCTCGAGCTGCGCGTTCCCCTCTTCATCAAAGAAGGGGATCTGCTGCGTATCAACACCGACACCGGCGACTACGTCGAACGGGCATGACCTCCCGTACCCCTCCTTGCAAAGGAAGGGTGCGTCGCGCATAACATGCTAGGTGAAATTTGTTTTCACCTATGCCTAATAAATAATTGGATCGTATTTATGAAAACTATAGAAATCAGAGATAGTAAAGATAGAAGATACACGCTGAAAGTTAACACTGATGATATCAAGAAAGAAGTTAAGGACGGACAAACGAGCTGGGAGATTGAGCATGAAGTCTGGACCGATGGAGAGGGTCGTGTTGGATTCGGCCACTTTTCAGCAAGCTGCACGCAAGAACACGATCATCTGCCAGACGAAAAAATCATTGAGGCATTAATTAGCCTCGGTCGCGAAAAAGTTATCGCTGACATAAATAATGAGCGAGACATAGAAAGCAAGGGATACAATATTCATATTACAGACTGTACTCAGTAATCTAATGGACGTGAAAACAAATATCACCTAACACCGGATATCCGATTCGCGAGCTAAATAAACTATTATAAAACAATGGATAAAAAAACTGACGAGAAGCTAAAGACAACCTTTAATGAAGTGGGTAGGGCATTAAAGGATAAAAGCCTAAATCTCAGCCCAGAAGAACGACAGAAACTTGAGCAATCAAAATCTGCATTAGCTGGAGCAATGCTAAGTAGCTGGCTGCCTGCCGACGGTGTAAGGAGAGCTATAATGCTCGTGTTATTAATAATTGGTTTATATGGATTTATACATGGTAAACTGGCACTCCTTGTCTTCTGGCTGATACTACTATTGTTTTCTCCACGGATTGTTGGCGAAGTTGTGATGCTACTTGGTAGAATCTCAAGAAAATAGTTCGTTTATTTAGCTCGCTCATGCAAATTGCTTGTCCGCTTAGCTGGTATGTGGGATAATTTTACCAGCACGCGGACTGCGCAACTTCGGATATCCCTGTCAGCTATAACAAACGCGCCCCGCATGGGGCGCTTTTTTATGCCATACTTCATCTCTCAGCACGATCCTGGATACCGCATCAGGTGCGGTATGACACGCGTCGTTAATTCACCCCCCCCAGCCCCCTCCTTTGCAAGGAGGGGTAGGGGAGATTAGATCGGGTCATTTGGCCAGACTGAACGTCCTGTCCTTATATGCGACATCCCTAAAAAGGAATTTCCCTGAGGACAGGTCGAGATACATGGGGCTTGCTCCAGCGCCCAGCTGTTTCGTGAAATGATCGGCGATGATAGCAGCACGATCTTCATCCATCGACAGCTTATCGACTAGCATAATGCGC
>JBBTUM010000199.1:1600-2183 GCA_038063795.1 Patescibacteria group bacterium
AGGCAGAGGCGGCTAGGCAGCTGGCCCGCACCAAGCAGTACGAGGCCGACGCCGCCCGTGATATCGCCTTTCCAGAACGTCTTGGCCTCAACGCCATATTTGACGTCGATATATCTCGCTACGATGCCTTTGAAACGCTGATCGCTTCGCAGCGTCTCTATCCACATATGGCGGTCGATGAGGATCGCTATTGCGGTCAGCGCCCGCTCGGTCTCCTCGAGCCCGAGAGCCTCCCAGATGACGTCAGCGAGCTTGCGGACATTGTCATTGACCTCGAGAGAGAGGGCGCTTTTCTTCTCATCGAGCAGTTTCGCGAAATTTTCCTGCGCCGTATGATACCGGCCATAGAGATCAGCGACCGTATGGGTGCTCTGTGCCGGCGCGCCGGTATCCGGACTTCTGGTCGCACGTTGGAACTCGATCACGAGATATTGATCCTCGACAACGGACCAGTACATAGGTACCTCATCCTCATACGACGTCAGAAAATTCAATAGGTTCTGTTTCTCGGCATCATTCAACCCTTGGGCAGAGCCTCTCTTTGCGATATACTGGCTTCGTTTCAGACTACTCGCGCCCTCGG
>JBBTUM010000200.1:0-1431 GCA_038063795.1 Patescibacteria group bacterium
CCAGATGCGACCGCCATGCTCGCTCACGACACGGTGCGCAATGTAGAGACCAAGGCCCGACCCCTGGGTATTGACCTGCGCGATGCCGGTAGCCCCCACGAACTTTTGGAAGAGGCTCTTTGCATCCTCGGGCCTGATACCGACGCCGGTATCAGTGCTCGTAAAGTGGATCGCGCCGGTATCTTGGAAGGTCTTGATATCTATCTTACCATGCGGCGTGTACTTGATCGCGTTATCGATGATATTCAGAACCACCTCGCGGATCTTGTCGCTATCGGCGTAGAGCTGCGGCAGCTTCGCATCGCGTACAAAGGCGATCCTGATCCCCTTTGACACGGCCTGACCGGAGAGCTCCTTCATCACGCTGTCCACGAGCGCATTGACGTCGGTCATCGTCTTGTCCAGCTTGAAGCGACCCGACTCGATCCGGGAAACGTTCAGGAAGATATTGATGAGACGCGCGAGACGCGCCGCGCTCTCAAAAAGATCAGCAAGCACCTGCCTCTGCTTCGGCTCTATAGTCCCGAAGTCACCCTCCAGCATCATGGAGAGGTAGCCCTTGAGCGCCGAGACGGGGGTCCGGAGCTGATGCGAGGCGATGGAGAGAAACTCGGACTTCGCCGTGTCGAGCTGTTTCAAGTGCGCGTTCGCATCCTGCAGCTGGATGGTCTGATCCTTCAATTTTTGCGTGGCCTTGTTGATCTTGTCCTGCAGCTTCAGGTTGAACTCACCGATCGATTCATAGAGCTGCGCCTTCTCGAGCGCGACCGCGACCTGCGGGGCGAGGTTGTTGAAGAACCGGACCTCCTCGTTGCCGTAGATGTCGCCGGACTGCTTTTGGCCCAGGATGATGAGCGCCTTCAGGTCCCCCTCGAGGACGACCGGCATGCAGAACTCTATCCCCTGCCTCTCCAGCTCGTCCAGGACCTGCTGCTTCTTGTGCCGCTCGTCGCTCTCGGGCATGTCGTACGTCTGCCGGTAAAACTCGTCTGTAATGATGAGTTCCTTCTTGTCATAGATGTATTCGATGAGCGGATTGTCGGAATGCATGGCCTTGCGAGCCGTCTTGTCTGTCGCGAGCGAGGTAAAGCCGTGGTTGCGTTTTACAAGAATGTCGGCAGCCTTGAGCTTGAGTTTTGACCGCAGCGCGTCCTTCAGGGTGGCAAGCAGTATTTCAAGATCGATCTCGCGAGCAATGATGATACTAAGCTCCTGCAGGACTACCTGATAATCAATACGGTCTCTGAAGAAAATGTCATCTGATATCCTTGAAAGAAGGCGCTTCAGCGGATCTAGGGCCAAAACCACAATCACAGAAACGATCATAAATACAAAAAATCTACTGTATCCGCTTACTTCCCGTAAAATTTCAGCCACAAAGAAAGATGTCAGCGCAAAAACGCTCGAAATGATTGAAATAAGAAAGAAAAA
>JBBTUM010000200.1:1441-5156 GCA_038063795.1 Patescibacteria group bacterium
ATACTCATCAATCTGTACTTAACAATGGAGTATGAAATCAACGATAAGTATAAAAACGATCCTGTCACGTCAAATTGACTGAGATCTGTTATACCAATCAAAGGGAGGACAAAACTGGGCAAAGTTGAAAAAAATGTAAAAATTAATGCACCAAAAGCAACGTACATCATTTGCTGCCTTCTGACTCCACGAGATCGAAAAGCTTCAAAAAATAACTTGAAGTCAATAAATAACAGAGATACAACGATAAAAAACGTGTAAAAATAAAATAGCGGGCCAAACTCGCCCTCGAAACTACCAAATCGCACCACGTCTATTCGCGCAATAATCAAATTCCCAAAAAGACTAGTAAAAGCGAGAAAAGAAGAAATTGAGTATATCAGTAGAAACCTAAGCCAGTTGGCCTTTCTTCCTATTAAGTAAAAGAGCCATTCAAGCCCGCTTCCCAGAAGGAGCGCACCGGTTGCATATTGAGCCCTGACATAGACGTCAATAGGGCTGAAGGCGGTCAGTAAATTAGCAATCGCCCATAATGAATTAAAAAAAGCCATTACGGCAAAGTGCCGATTTAGATTATTCCTTGGGTTCCTTGAAAGAACTATAAAGCCGAGCACAAGGCTACCGAAGGACATGAACGCTACAAAAAATTTTAGCATGGCTAACTCATGAGCTTCTTTTTAAACCAAGCGCGCTTCCTACGTGCAGGACGACCTCGAGGGCTCTGTCTATCTGTTCGTAAGAATGACTGGCGCAGATGGCGAACCTTATCCGAGCTGAATTTTTTGGGACGGCAGGCCACCTTATTGCTGGAGCGAACACCCCCGCATTATATATCCGCCTTGCAAAATCCAGACTTTTAATTTCGTCTCCCACAAACAGAGGGACTACTTGTGTCTTACTATTAAACGTATGATAGCCCTGCTGATTTAAAGCATGCCGAAAGTAATCAGATTTTTCTTGAAGATCTTTCAAGATGGTAACATTGGTTTTTATGAAATTGATTGCGGCAATGACGGCTCCTACAATCGCAGGTGACAGGGAATCGGAAAACATATATGATCTGCATGCGAGTCGTAAATAATCAATAAGGTCCGACTTGCCCGAAATGAACCCTCCAGAGACTCCTATACCCTTGCTGAATGTACCCATATTAATATCAACACGTCCCTTTTGATGAAAGTACTCTGCCGTACCGGCGCCAGTATCGCCAAGTACACCAAACGCATGAGCATCATCAACCATGGTCAAAGCACCATAAGATTTTGCGAGTTCTAAAATATCACCAAGAGGCGCAATGTCTCCATCCATTGAAAAAACGCCATCGGTGACTATTAATTTTCTGTGCTTCTTATACTTAGCAATCTTACGCTCTAAATCTTGAATATTGTTGTGCCCATAAATAACTATTTCGGCAACACTGAGCTTGCATCCATCAACTATGCTCGCGTGATTAAATTCATCACTAAAAATCACCGCTTTTCTAGCAAAAAAACTCTTACCGAAACCCATAAGATTAATAACGCCAGGGATTACTCCGACGTTCGCTCCATAACCGGAGGCGATAGTCAAACAATCTTCGTGGCCGGTAAATTTCGCGACCAAAGCCTCTAATTCACAGTGGATATCCATTGTTCCCGTTAGCAATCTAACGCCCCCGGAACCAACTCCATAACTATTAATTTTTTCGACTGCAGCATGCCGTATGCACTCCATATTGGCCAAGCCCAAATAGTTATATGAACCAAACATTAAAATGTTTCTGCCGCCAACCTTAACCTCAGGACCAGTCGCGCTCTGCAGTATGATCTGATCTGGAATCTTTAAGTGCTCCTTAATATACTTATATAATCTTTTTATCTCTTCCATCAAAATTATATCTATTAATAATCATCCCCCTCTTCAGCTTCAACGTCGGCGTCAGCAAATCATTTTCCTGCGTGAACGCTTCGGGCACGAGCTTGAAATGCTCAACCTGCTCGAAATGCTGCATTCGCGACAGACTTCTCTTGATCTCGCTTCTGTAATGCCTGAGTACTTCTGAGTTCTCGAGTACTCCGGGTAATCTATACGTGACGCTGTGAGAGTCGCACCAGGCGTGAAGTTCGTCAAAGGCCGGAACTATGAGCGCCGCGATGTGGCGATTGTTGTCAGCCCCATACACCATCGCCTGCTCGATATATTTGCTTTCTTCCAGGGCCTGCTCGGTCGGGACTGGAAAGATATTGCGCCCGGACGAGAGCACGATCATCTCCTTCAAGCGCCCGATGATCGTGAGAAACCCGTCTGCATCGACAGAGCCGAGGTCGCCGGTATGGAGCCATCCGTCGTCCCCCATGACTTCCTTTGTCGCATCTGGTGCATGGTGATAACCTCGCATGACACCATCGCCCTTGGCCAATATCTCGCCTGACTCGCCTATCTTGATCTCGACCGTGCGGAGCGGAGTGCCAACAGTACCGAAGCGGTAGTGGTCAGGCTTATTTGCGCTAAGAACCGGCGAGGTCTCTGTCAGCCCATAGCCTTCAAGCAGCAATACGCCAAGGGATTCAAAAAATTCCGCGATATGCTTGCCCAGAGCAGCGCCTCCGGAAATTGCGAAGCGAAGCCGGCCGCCGAGCGCTGCTTTTACTTTCCGATACACCAGAAGCTCAAAGATACCATGCATCAGGTGATCAAGCGCGGTAGCGTGACCGGCAATTCTCTTGTGCGAGGCGTGCATGCCGAGCGCGAAGAAACGATGGAGCAATGGCGTGCGCGAGAACTTGGCGATGACCTTCTCATGGACGCGCTCGAAGACGCGCGGAACGCTGATAACGATGGTCGGTTTCGCAAGCTTGATGTCCTCTATCATGGTCTTCGATCCGCGTCCGAAATAGATCGAAGCGCCAGAAAGCAGCGGCGCGTAATACCCCGCAGTCCGCTCGAGAATATGCGACAAGGGAAGGAATGAGAAAAATCTGTCGGTCGCAAAGACCGGAATATGCGCGGTCACTGCTCTGACGTTGCTCACGATATTCTTGTGGGTCAGTTCGACCCCTTTCGGCTGGCCGGTCGTGCCGGAGGTATAGACGATGGTATGAAGATCGTCTGGCGTCAGCGCAGCAGGCCGCGGCTCCGCATCATGATCCAGCAGATCATTAAAATTTTTAATCCGGGTATCGTTCTGCGACGGCTCTCCGTCGGAGACAAGATACACGCGCTTCAGGGAAGATTTCGAAAGTGTCTCAGCGTGAGTTTCATAGAGCGACTGCCCGAAAAATGCGTATGCCGCTCCGGAATGATTCAAGATGTATGAGACGTAGTGTTCATTGTAGGTCGTGTGTATAGGAACCACGACGGAGCCGATCATGGCGCACGCGAGGTCAGCGATGAGCCATTTGGGACAGTTCGGGAGCATGATCGCGACCGCATCGCCTTTCGACACGCCATCAGCCTGAAGCGATGACGCGACACTGCGCACGCGCTTCGCAAGCTCCGCATACGTCAGGGGCTGATACGCTCCATCATGCAACATCGCGACGGCCTCCCGTTCCGCATGATGAGAAGCCGATTCGTGAAATTCTTCAGCTAGAGTCCTGTACATGGTCACGCTTCGATAAAGTGAGCCACTCGGTTAAATATCCTGTCTTTATTCTCAGACCTGAGCGGGTTGTGATTCAGCTCGGGCAGGAGGAACATCTCCTTGTACTGGCTCTGCACGTGCTCGAAGACGTAA
>JBBTUM010000201.1:0-8679 GCA_038063795.1 Patescibacteria group bacterium
GAGCAGGATATCGACTTGTGTCGGGAGATCGGCAGCTGTCGACAAAGCGAACGTCCCAGCCTTCACCCGTGTGTCTGCTTTCAGGTACCACAGATAGATCTCGAAGAGAAAACGATTCCGTATCAAGCCCGCTTCGGCGAGCCTCCTGCCGACCGATTTCACGCCCTCGCCTTGCTCTATCCTGAACTGCACGACAGTTCCCGTCGTATCAGACGGCCCGAACTGCATCGCAGCCCAGACGACCGCGACGAGCAGGCAGACGAAGAGAATGAAAAATATGCGTTTCATTTTTTTTGATCCGAAAAGAGCGTGAGCAATTCCTGCCACTGCTTCTCGTTCTTCACTGGCAAAAAGTACTGGTTAGCAACCTTCATGGCGGTCAGCTTTCCCTCGGCAGCAAGTACCGGGAATAACGCGCGCTCAAACTCCATCTTTTCTCCAGGTCTGAAGATCCTTTCGAAATAACCGAAGATCGACGGTGAGAAGACGGTCGCCGCGGTATGATAGGGCATCGGGACGTACGCCTCATAGCTGATGTTCTTCACGAAGCCGTCCATGACTTTGAGCACCGATCCCTGGACGAGGCTCATCGGCGCAGAAAGAATCGTCGCGACACTCCCCTGCTTTTCGAATGCCACATGGTGACTGACATGCTCGCGCGGCAGGCTGCCCGGGTATCCGACGAAGATATCGCCGCCGTTGTGGACGATCATATACTTCGTGGGGTCCAGAAGCCCCGCATCGAGCGCGTGCCGCACCGCTCCTCCCGTGCCCACCGGCTTCTCAGGGTCGTGACTGTATCTGACATTGATGCCGAGCTTATGGCCGTCGCCGACTATCTGTTCGACCGACTGAGCCGCGTGACCGACCAGCAAGATAAAATCCATCAAACCGGCATCGCGGTACATGCGAATATTGTACTCGATGAGCGTATCGCCGTTCGGCAGCGGCGTGGAGATCTTATTGAATCCTGATTGCGTGACGCCGCGAAGCCTCTTGCTTTCACCGCCCGCAGGAATGACAACCTGTATTTTTTTTGACAGCTCACCCCAGAGCGCATCGCCAATATCGGACGCAACGGGACCGTAGTGCCCGAATCGTTTCGCAAGATCTTGTAATTCCTCATGCATAGAGCGCCAGAGCTAACGCAACCACTATAGTATACAACGAAAAAAAATGGAACAACCCTCTACGCACGATACGTTGCAGCAGCATGAGCGAACCATACCCGACGAAAAAAGCCACCACAAATCCTGGCACATAGGACGCACGCCATTCGATGTCAGGAAGGACAAAAACGAAGGCGGCGATGATAGCCGGTATCGCCATGAGGAATGAAAAACGGAATGCGGTCTCGCGACCAACGCCCAGAAGCAGTGCGACCCCTATCGTGAGTCCGCTTCGCGATACGGCGGGCAAGACCGCGAGGGACTGCGCAAATGCCATGCAGACGACGACCGGCCATGAGAGCGCCTTGTTCCCGTGTCCTGCCGCGGACATGCCGACCACAAGAGCCGTGATGCCAAAACCCGCCGCGAGCAACCGCATGTTGTCGCGCATGAGATCGACGAGAGGGAGCAGCAGCAGTGCACACACAGCCGTAATGATCGTTACAACGACGATATACAGGATCATCCTGCGCTCATCGCGAGCGGTCGGATCGCCGAGCGATCGCACGAGCCGCGCGAGGTCGCTCCTGAAATAGATGACGATGACGAAGAGCGTCGCCACATGCAAAAATACATCATACGGGAGCGCGTTCTTGATCCCAAAAAAATGCTCCGCGACGGCGAGATGTCCATCACTGGAAACAGGGAGCCACTCGGTGACGCCCTGTATGACCCCAAGAATACTATTGATCAGGACACTGTCGATGGTTTTATTTTAACGATTAATCTGATATACTGAAAATACTTCTATGCATTTTTTTATTATACCACTTATCGTGATGGTCGTAACGCAGGGGATCAAGATGCTCATCGAGGTCTCGAAAGGGACCTTTGAATGGTCGCATGTGAACGGATATGGCGGCATGCCTTCGTCACATGCGGCGCTTGCGACGTCGCTCTCCTGCACGATAGCTTACTTCGAGGGACTTGCAAGCCCGGCATTTGCCGTTTCGCTTATTCTGCTTGTCATACTACTTCGTGATGCGACCGGCTACCGATACCAGCTCGGCATCCACGGACGGATCCTGAACGAACTCATCAAGGAGCTCCCCGACCGCAAGGAATACAAATATCCGATCCTCTCCGAACGCATCGGCCATACACCGGCTGAAGTCACCGCCGGCGTGATTGCAGGGGCAGCCCTCTCTGCGGTTATCATTGCGTTCTGGTACGGCATCTAGATCAAAGGCGTACCGATCATCTCCGAGGGCTTCTGCAGGCCCATGATCTTGATGATGGTAGCTGTCACGTCCGATAAAATACCGGCTGACCGCGCGGTGCTGAGGTCTGCGCCAAGAACGCCGTCAGGCACGTTCTTCCCTGCCCATTGTTTCCCGACAATAATAAGCGGCACGGCGCTGTTCGAATGCATCTTGTCGATGAGGCCCGTCTGCAGATCGAACATCTTCTCAGCATTCCCGTGATCAGAAGTGATCAATACCGCTCCATCGTAGGCGAGCACTGTATCGACGACCTGCCCGATACAATCATCCAAAACCTCGACCGATTTGATCGTCGCTTGAAGATTCCCCGTGTGGCCGATCATATCGGCGTTCGCAAAATTCAAAACGACAAAATCATACTTTGACTCCCTGATCTCTGAGATGACCCGCGACGTTATCTCTCTGGCGCTCATCGCAGGCTTTTCGTCGTAGCTCGGGACTTTGACCGAGGGGATCAGGATGTGGTCCTCTCCAGGAAACGACACCTCTTTGCCTCCGTTGAAAAAATACGTCACATGCGCGTATTTCTCGGTCTCAGCGATGTGCAGCTGTTTCAGGCCTGCATCACTGACGACTTTCGCAAGCGGCGTCATGACTTCTTCCTGAGGAAAGACGACATCGACAGGCAGATCCTTCTCGTATTCCGTCATGGCAATGAAGAGCAGGTCTTTCATATACACGCGATCGAATTTGTTGAAGCCGGGCAGCACGAGCGCCTTGGTCAGCTGGCGCGCCCGGTCGGCGCGAAAGTTGAAAAAAACAACGCCGTCACCGTTCGAGATCGAACCGACAGGTTTTCCGTGGTCGGTGATAACTGCCGGAACGAACTGCTCATCATAGACCTGCATTTTGTACGATTCGTTGATCGCAGCGATCGGGTCCTCATACATTTTATCCGACCGCCCGTGGACAAGAGCATCATACGCTTTCTGGATCCGCTCCCATCTCCCGTCACGGTCCATGGCGTAGTGTCGGCCGCTGATCGAAGCAACTCTGCCGACGCCAAGCTGCTTGCATTTGTCGAGTAGCTTTGTAACAAAATTCAGGCCGCTGTTCAGAGGCGTGTCGCGCCCATCGAGGAAACAATGCACGAAAACGCGCGACACTCCCCGCTGTGCCGCGAGCTCCAGGAGCGCATAGAGATGCTCATTGTAGCTGTGCACACCGCCAGAACTGACGAGGCCCATGAGATGAAGAGCCGAGTTCTTTTTTTTTACCGCATCGTAGAGCTTCAGGAGCGTCGGATTCGTGAACAAAGAGCCATCGGCTATCGCGTGAGATATGCGAGGCAGGCTCTGGTACAGCACGCGACCTGAGCCGAGACTCAGATGCCCGACCTCGGAATTCCCGATCTCGCCCCACGAAAGGCCGACCGACTCGCCTCCGGCCTGGATTGACATGGCGGGATAGGTCATCAGATACGAATCCATGTTCGGCGTGCGGGCAAGACTGATGGCGTTCGCGCGTGACGGCGGCGCGATCCCCCACCCATCGAGGACGATGAGCGTAACGGGGCGGGGTCGTGCTGTGATGGCGTCTACCATGATATTACTTCACGATAAGACTAGCTCCTGTCATAAGTACGGGCTTCGGTACCCCCATGAGCTGCAAAAGGGTCGGCGCGACATCAGCGAGCGAGCCCCGCTTCCGGAGCTGCATGCGCGCTCCCTGCCGCACGATAATAAAGGGCACAAGGCTCTTTGAATGCTCAGTATCGATCTCTCCGCTTCTGCGATTCACCAGTTCTTCAGCGTTACCGTGGTCTCCGGTGATAACGACCGTTCCGCCAGCGACAAGCACCGCATCCACGATCCGCTTCAAGCATCCGTCGACGTATTCCACCGCCTCGACAGTCGCCCTGATATCGCCGGTATGCGCAAGCATATCGGCATTCGAGATGTTCACCGCGATAAAATCATAACTTCCCGACTTCAGCGCAGCGATGATCTTCGACATGATGGCCGGGAGTCCCATGCGGGGCGTTAACCGATATGAGAGCGCGTCAGGGGATCCCACCAGTATGCGATCCTCACCCGCGATCGGGGCGTCATAGCCGCCGTTGAAGAAATACGTGATATGCGAATACTTCTCGCTCTCAGCGATATACAGCTGACGCCGATCGCGAAGCACGGAAGGAATGGTGTCTACGATATCGCGGCTCGGAAACGCGGTCAGGAGATCCAGGTCCGGCCCGAAATCCGTCATGGCGACGAAGAAGAGCTTTTTGAGCAGCTTGCCCCGCGTGAACGCGCCAGAGTTCGCCGATTCAAAATCGTTCTGGACGAACGGTTTCGCGAGCTGGCGGGCGCGGTCTGACCGAAGATTAAAAAATACCACGCTGTCCCCGTCGCCAATGATCGCAACCGGCTTTTTCCCGGCGGTCACGACGGCCGGCTGAATGAACTCATCGGTCTCTCCCCGATTGTAGGCATGCAGGACTGCGTCTTCGGCAGAGCTCGACGTATGGGAGGATTTACCGAGCACCATCGCGTTGTAGGCAAGCTCAGTGTGTTTCCAGTCCTTCTTACGATCCATGGCATACACACGCCCAATAATGGATGCGATCGTTGCCTGCGTATTAAAAAATGTCTGGTACCGGCGCAGCAGCTTAATGGCGCCGTATCGCGGACCATCGCGGCCGTCCGTGAACAGATGGAGATACACATGCTTCACCTTCTGATATGCGAAAAAGGTGATCAATGCGATCAAATGATCCGGATGCGAGTGTGCGCTCTGTCCGTCCGACAGGAGCCCCATGAGATGCACCGACGAGTCGTACTTGCGCGCATGCTTCGCCGCTTGTAGAAAAGCCGGATTCTTGAAAAAAGTTCCGTCCGAGATAGCCCTCGAAATTGATACGCTATCCTGCTCGATGACGCGGCCCGCACCGATATTCATGTGCCCCGCCTCTGAATTGCCGTTCTGGCCTGCCGGCAGCCCCACCGAGACCGAGGATGCATGGAGCGTCGTATAGGCATATTTCGCGACATAACTATCAAAAATCGGCGTCTTCGCCAGGTGGATGGCGTTGCTCGAATCTGGCGGCCCGACCCCCCAGCCGTCCAGGATCAGGAGGACCGTCGGTTTTGACCTAGCTCGTTTTGCCATAGAGCTCGTGTTCGATAGCAAGGAGGCGGTTGTACTTCGCCGTGCGCTCGCCGTGCGCCGTCGATCCGGTCTTGATGAATTCAGAATTCACGGCGACCGCAAGGTCCGCGATGAAGGAATCCGTGGTTTCACCGCTCCGATGCGAGATCGCCGTCGCATAACCACACTTCTTTGCCAGCATGATGGCATCAAGTGTTTCCGAGAGCGTCCCGATCTGGTTCGGCTTTATGAGGATGCTGTTCGCGACACCCTGGTCCACGCCCTTCTGCAGTCGCGAGATGTTCGTGACGAAAAGGTCGTCGCCGATAAGACGGATCGAAGGACTTGCTTCCTTGAGTCGCCCCGTCAGCGTCTGCCAGGCTCCCCACTCGTCCTCCGCAAGCGGATCCTCCAGCGCCCGGATCGGATACTCGCGCACGAGCTTCATGAGATAGTCCATGAACTCGTCCGAGGTGAAGTGCTCGTGCTCCAGCGCAAGCGCATACTTCGAGGTCTCCGTGTCGAAGAATTCAGAGGCGCCCGCGTCGATACCAAGGCTGATATCCTCCCCGGGTTCATAGCGCGCCTCTGTGACCGCTGCGACCAGCATGCGGAACACTTCGGCATGATTGGGAAAATTCGGAGCATAGCCGCCTTCGTTGCCAAGGTCGGTGTCCATTCCTCTGTCTTTCAGGAGTTTCCCCAGAGCGTGGAAGATCTCGCTCCCCTGGCGTAGACGTTCAGCGAAAGTCGCGGCCTTGTGCGGTATGATCCAGAACTCCTGGATGTCGAGGTTATTGCTCGCATGCTTGTTGCCATTCACCACATTGATGAGCGGAACGGGAAGAACGTACTTACGATCGGAAAGGTCGGTCAGTGAACGAATATACGCATAAAGCGGCTTGCCAGCTGCCATCGCTGCGGCCCGAGCTACCGCGAGCGAGACGCCGAGGATCGCGTTCGCGCCAAGCTTATGCTTCATCTCGGTTCCGTCCGCCTCAAGCATAGCGACATCGATGTCCCGTTGTCTCAGTACCTCATACCCTTTCAAGAGCGGATGCAAGACGTCCTCGACATTCCGCACCGCTTTCCGTACTCCCTTCCCCGCGTACCGTGACGCGTCTCCGTCCCGCAGCTCGAACGCCTCGTACTTTCCTGTAGACGCGCCTGATGGCACGCCCGCGGTCGCTGTCGTGCCATCCGAAAGCCGTACCGTCACCTCGACCGTCGGGTCGCCCCGCGAGTCGAGGATCTCCATCGCCGAAATACTGTCGAGTGTGTGTTTCATGAATTACCGTTTATAAAGCGCACGGAGGGCCGGCAGCGGACGGCCTTCCAGAAGCGCCAGCATTGCACCGCCGCCCGATGAGATAAAGTGAACCTTGTGCTCCGCACCCGCGGCCAATACCGCCTTCACGGTCTCACCGCCGCCGACGTAGGATTTCGCCTTCGCCTTTTCAAGGAGCTGTACCAGATCCTTCGTGCCGCGAGCAAAGCGCGGGTCCTCGAAATAGCCGAGAGGACCGTTCCATATCACGGTTTTCGCGTGCTCGATGATCTTGCCGTAAAATTCAATCGTTTCAGGACCGATGTCCAGGATCATCTCCTTATTGTGCACAGCGCCGATCGATGCGATGCGGGACGTCCGCGACTGCATCGTATGCGCAACGCGCGCGTCGAGAGGAACCTTCAGCTTATTATGCAAAATGCTCCTGCTCCACGTCCGCATGTCCTCCTCATAAACCGACCTTCCTATCTTGTAGTCCATCGCGGCAAGAACCGTGTTCGCGAGCGCGCCGCCCAGAAGGATCCAGTCCACCTTCCGGAGTAGTTTTTTTAGCAGACGGATCTTCGACGATATCTTGTTCCCGCCAATGATGGCGACGATCGGCCCAGCGGCCCGCTCGAGAAGTCCCGCGAGGTGCGCCACCTCATACTCCATGAGGAGCCCAGCATACGCGGGACGGTACCGCGTGACCGCGACCATCGATGCATGCTGGCGGTGCACGTTGCCGAAGGCGTCGTCGACATAAATATCGCACAAGGCTGCAAGTTTCTTGCCGAATACGGGATCATTCGCATTCTCCTCCTTGAAAAAACGGATGTTCTCCAGACACGCGATGGTTCCGTTCTTGAGAGAATGCGAGCGCGTCTCATAATCCTCGAGCGACCCCTGCCAGAAGTCGACAGGATGTTTCATGAGCTCCGAGAGCTTCTGCACGACCGGCGCCATCGAGAGATCATGGTCATGGCCGTGCGGACGCCCGCGATGCGAGACGACGATGGTGCGCGCTCCCTTCCGGCGCAGGTACGAAAGCGTCGGGAGTACCCCTCGGAGTTTCCACAGGTCGGTCGAGGTCAGCTTTCCCGACGCGGAGGTCGAGACATTGAGATCGCACCTCGCAAGAACGCGCTTGCCGCGAAGGGAACCGATGGAGCGTAGGGTTCGAAGTTGGTGCATATTATTCGGCTGCCGTTGCAAAGGTGAGACGGGTCACGCCGGGAAATGCCGCGAGCGCACAGAGCTCCGATACTTTCGCGACGCCGAGGACATAGTCATTCACCCAGGTTTCGGGATAGATCACGATGTTTTTCTCTGAGAGAAAATCGCGCACATCAAGGCTTGGTTTTTCATTCCAATGAACGAGCAGCGAGACGGTATCGTCCGTGTTTCTCCTCGCGTTTCTGAGGGCGTCATCGAACTTCTCAACAGAGCACCGCGTCTGCTCGCCAATGGAACGCGACACATGAAAAAAATTCCAGCGCGACGCCACCGAAATATCGCGATAGAGGTACAGTAACGCTGCGCCGATGACAATGACGATGGCGATGCTGACACGATGCTGTACGATGAAATTCATATCCGGCATGCCGAAATTCATACAGCACTAGTATACCACGAAATAAACCCATCCGCACCCTGAAGGATGCGGTATCGGGGTGGGTTTGATATGAGAGGTGTCGGCTCCGCCGAATCATTTAGAATCCGCCCTTCATCCCTCCGGGATTAAAGGCCGGGGATTTCGGGCGGGCATAATAACGATTTTCTAAACCTTTTTTTCAGTACGCTTGTGCTTCGCTTTCGCGTCCGCGAGCATATCAGGAGCGTCAATCGGCTTTTTCACGATTGGGACCGTAAAATGGAACGTGCTCCCCTCTCCCAGCCCCTTGCTCTCGACCCAGATGCGACCGCCATGCTC
>JBBTUM010000202.1:0-8706 GCA_038063795.1 Patescibacteria group bacterium
GCTGATCCCCTCCTACTGCGGGGTGGAGGGAACGACAGTGGTGAGCGCCTACGGTAGCGTTGTCTATCTGGCGGCGCCGTCCGAGACTCCCCCGTCAATGCGTACGCACACGGTCGGTCTGGCCTGGTTCGAATGGCGCGATCGTGCATTTCTTGTACGGCGCCTGGACAAAGCCTTCGCCCCGAGCTTGCCGTGTTTCATCGGCATGCATAACGGCTCCCTGCTCATTTCCGACGAGATGCCGCAACGGTTTCACAAGTTCGCGCTCATTCACGAGATCACCTGCAACGCGAGGCTCGGGCAAGCAGGCCGCTGCCTCGAAGCTACTCAAGAGGAGATTGCCATGGTCCCGCCACCGTGGCGGGATGAGTACATCGCGCTCAGGATCGGTTTCTACGACCCCCTCCTGAAGACCGCTCTCGTGAACGATGAGCTGAAAAGTGAGATCAAGGCGAGTCTCGAATACCTGCGCCGACTCAGCTTCTAACTATTCAGAGATCGCTCTTTGAAAAAGAGCGCACGCCTCGCTTCTCGCGGGACACGACGCTCTTTTTTCACGACCGCTTCGCTGCACAAGGGTCAATAGCGGACGCGGGCATAATTCTCTATAATAAGGCAATATGATGAAACCCTCGGAACAACCGCTCGCGGCAACACCTGCGCCCCGTGAAGACATCAAGGAAAGATTCCAGACTGCGAACGAACACCGCGACTATAGCATCTACACGCGCCTCATGGACGCAGCCCTTGAAGCAAAAGCGCAATCGCTCTTCCGGCACTTCGGCGATGTCAAAGAAGACGACGTGATCGTCGATGCCGGCTCAGGCACCGGCAAACTCACCGAGTATGCGGCTCGCGAATTCCACGGCGCACGCGTCTACGCTCTCGATATCTCCCACGAGCTATTGGAACAAGCCGATGAGAACCGCGCGCTCATAAAACTCGTCTACGGCAATGCTGCCGAACAGAATTTTCCCGACGATTCTGTCGACGTAAAATACTATTCGACGGTGGGCCATGAGATCGAGTCGTTCGGGGGAGCCGGAAGCATGACCGAGGCGGTACGGAACACCTTCAAGGAATTAAAACCAGGCGGCCGCATCGTCATCCGCGACTTTGCGAAACCATCACGATCAGAGCCCGTCCTCATGCGCATTACTTCAAGTGTAGGAATGCCCACGATCGATCCGGAAACGCCTTCAGACGCGATCGATTATAATGCGCTCTCGACCGAGGCTTTGTTCGACCGCTTTCACCGAGAATTCGGGGGTGGCAAGGCGTTTGACTATGAACGGATCGAAAAGAACGGCATTGAGTACTTACAATTACGACCCGAATGGGCGCATGAATTTTATCTGCACAAAGACTATACCGGCAACTGGCGCCAGGAGATCAAAGAAAAGTATACCTACTGGTCCCTTGAGGAAGCCGAGCGAATTCTTGCGGAGGCTGGTTATGTGAATGTCCGCGTCATTCCCGATCCGAACGAATACATTCTGAAGAATCGGCTTGAGGGGAAGATCGGACTGTACGATAAAGCGGACGACGATCTCCATGAGCTGTCCTTTCCGGCAACGCACATGGTCATTGTCGGAGAGAAGCCGCCATCACAGGAAGATACGGAAAACGATCGGTCCTTGCCCGAGATCGACTACGAGGCACTGAAAGGGACGATCGGGTGGAACGCTGATAACAATACCGTGCGGATCGGCAATGAAACTTTCGCGGTCGAGCCGAGTCCGATCTCCGGAATGAAAAAACGCCTCTTTGAGCTGCCAGACGATCCGGCAGCTGTTCTGAAAGTGGCGCGTACCGATGTTCCGAACGCGCACACGGTCTTCCGCTCGCTGTACCAGATGGTCGAGCGGCAGCATATCCTCGACGAACTTGAAGTGCCTCACACGGCCATACGATCATGGGATCCTGAAGGCCCGCCCTATCGTTATGTCATCCAGGAACGGGTGCCGAAGGAAGCGCCGTCGGCGGCAGACCTTATCACGCGCCATGAACTCACGGAAACCGACATCGAACAAATTGCTGCCATCGTGAACCGCTATGAATCTGGCAAAGAGTGGCAGCTCGACCTCAATCCCTTCAGCTGGCACCGCGTGACGCTTTCGGATGGAACGACGCAGATGACCTACGTGAGCGGCAAAGTATACCGCTACGACGAGCGCTGGGAGTTCCGCAAGGTCGGCCTTCCGCAGTGGACCGACGAACGCTTTATCAACAAAAGCGCAGTCTTTACGGCCGAGATCCCAACTGCCAAAGAATATGGAAAAGTCGAGGCAGCATGGAAGGACGACTCACGCTTCGATATCTGGCGGCGTTATCTGAAACCCGAGCTGCAGCCGGGAGCGTAGACGCAAAAAAACTGAGAGTTACCGAGCCGGCCCCCGCATCGCGGGGGCCGGTTTATTCTGCTTAATTTCACGAAATCGAGTTGAGGGCTAACGCCGCTTGCGCGGTGAGGCCCTCTTCTTCACCAGCTTCTTCGAGGATGCGTGCATCTTGTTGATCGCGACGGAAGTTTTCACGACGGTATCGGCATTCAGGGCGATCGAATCGATCTTCTGTTCAACAAGGAATTTCGCGAACTCCGGGTAGTCTGACGGCGCTTGGCCGCAGATGCCGATCTTCCGCTTGTACTTCTTCGCGACCGCGATCACCTGCGTGATCAATCGCTTCACCGCCTCGTTGTTCTCATCGTAGACGTGGCTCACCAGATCAGAATCTCGATCAACACCGAGCGTCAGCTGCGTGAGATCGTTCGAACCGATCGAGAAGCCGTCGAAGATCTGCGCGAACTGGTCAGCGAGTATCACGTTCGAAGGGATCTCGCACATGACGTACACTTCCAAACCATCAACGCCGCGCTTAAGCCCATGCTCAGCCATGATGGCGAGGACCTTCTGCCCCTCCTCGACCGTTCTGCAGAACGGGACCATGATCTTCAGATTTTTCAAGCCCATCTCGTTCCGCACGCGTTTCAGTGCCTCAAGCTCGAGAAGGAATGCCGGCAAGTACCCTTTCGAATAATACCGCGAAGCGCCGCGCCAGCCGATCATGGGATTGCGCTCGTTCTTCGGCTCGAACGCGTGGCCGCCGATGAGCTCCGAGTATTCGTTCGAGCGGAAGTCCGCAAGTCGGACGATCACGTCGTTCGGATAGAACGCCGCGGTAATACGCGCGATACCCTGTGACAGCTTGTCAACGTAATATTCCTTCTTGTCGTCGTAGCCCACCGTCAGCGCATCGATCTCTCGCTTCGCTTTCGCGTCGTTGAGCTTCTGATACTGGACCAAGGCCATCGGATGGATCTTGATGCTGTTTGCGATGATGAGCTCCTCACGTGCAAGGCCCACGCCCATATTCGGGATAAAGCTTTCGGTAAAAGCAAGCTCAGGGTTTCCTGCGATCAGCATGATCTTCGTCCGTGTCGGAAGTTTGAACTTCTTCAGGTCGGTTTTTTTGACGGAATATTTGAGTGTGCCGGCATAGACATATCCGGTCTCTCCTTCGGAGCAGCTGACCGTAACCTCTTGGCCGGTTTTCAGGTCCCAGGTCGCACTCCCAGTACCCACGACAGCCGGAATACCGAGCTCGCGCGAGACGATAGCGGCGTGACTCGTACGCCCGCCCTGGTTCGTGACTATAGCCGAGGCTTTCTTCATCACAGGTTCAACGTCCGGATCGGTCATCTCCATGACCAGTACCTCCCCGTCTTTGAACAAATGGAACTCGGACGGGTCTTTCAGTACGCGTACCTTTCCCTGTCCTATCTTCGATCCGACGGAGGCTCCAGTCACGAGCACATGCCCCCGCTTCGCAAGGCGATAGTCCTCGAGAACGGTCATGTCCTGCTGCGAACGGACGGTCTCAGGCCGCGCCTGCACGATGAAGAGCTGACCCGTCTCACCATCCTTTGCCCACTCCATGTCCATCGGCCTCTTGTAATGCTCCTCGATCTGGACGGCCCATTTCGCGAGCTGCAGCACCTCATCGTCGGTCAGAGCGAAGCGGTGCCGGTCCTCAGGCGATACGACCTCGTCTCGCGTTGATTTGTTCCCACCGTGCGAGTAGACGAGCTTCCGCTCTTTTGAGCCCAATGTCTTGCCGATGATCGGCCGATAGCTACTCCCGAGCGTTGGTTTGAAAATATAATACTCATCAGGATTGACGGCGCCCTTCACGATATACTCGCCGAGGCCATAGGAGGCATTGATCAGGACTGCGTTCCTGAAGCCCGATTCGGTATCGATGGAGAACATCACGCCCGACGACGCCTTGTCTGAGCGAACCATCTTTTGCACCGTGATCGAGAGCGCGACATCGAAATGGCTGAACTTCTTGTCCGTGCGGTACGAAATGGCGCGATCGGTAAAGAGCGACGCTACGCACTTCTTGCACGCGTCAAGCAGATGATACTCCCCGCGGATATTCAGGTAACTCTCCTGCTGTCCGGCGAATGATGCGTCGGGAAGGTCCTCAGCCGTTGCCGATGATCGCACCGCGACATCGACGTCATGCATCTTGTACAGGCGCGAAAGTTTTTTGTACTCTCGAACGATCTGCTCCTCAAGGTCTTTCGGAAAATGCGCCGAGAGAATCGCCTGTCGCACCTTGTGGCCACGCTCTTGCAGATTGCGAATATCCCTGGTGTTCAGGTCGGAAAGGATGGACTTGATCTTGCTTCTGAGGCCCGTCTCCCGTAGAAAGTAATTGTACGCTCCCGCGGTAACTGAAAATCCGTTCGGTACGCGGACGCCTTTCCTCGTCAGTTTCTGGAACATCTCGCCGAGACTCGCATTCTTGCCGCCAACGAGCGGAATATCCTTGATGTCGGTCTCCCGGAACCAGAGGGTGAACGTTCCCTTTTTTTTCGGCATGCGGGCTAAAATTTGGTCTTCTTAATATAGGATCCGATCAAAGGCAGCGTCCAATACGTACCCATGAGTGCGGCTCTGATGCCGACGATAGAGGCGATCACGCATACGATGATGACGAGCGGCATAAAAAAGAGGAAGATCGGACTCACAATCTCAAGAACGAAAAGGGCCACGCCTTGCTTGGCATGGAACTGGATATACGCTGAATCTTTTCGGAACAGGAGCGGATACAGACAGAGGATCCACACGTAGGACAGTGCCGCCGTGTAGCGCTCGTGCTCAGGGCCATGTTGCTTTGGTGTACTCATGGTATCTCTGGATTTAATGTTTTTTGCTTAGTGATAGCATAGACGAAATACGCGGCGATGAGGGCCAGGAGGATCCCATCAAGCGGCTCTATTAGTAAATTGAGGAAGGTCCAGAGCATCGGTTCAGGAACGAAACGCATGAGCGCAGTGACTGCCCCTGCGATGAATGCGATCCACGCAGACGCGATATAACGCGTCTCAGGATTTGCCGTCAGATAGGTGCCGCGAAATACATAGAGAAGCAGAAAGAGCATGATCGCCCGCCCCAGGATCGAGACGACGTAGGAGAGGCGCGGCGGCCAGAAGTAGGTCACGCCCACTTGCGCGAGCGCGATATGGGTCCCGATGAGAACCGCGGTCACGATACACGCGAAGAGCGTCCATGAAAGGTGATGCTCGGCAAGATGGTAAGGATTATCAATGCTCGCCAGCATAGTCTCCTCCGCCGCTCCCGAAACAAGCGCCGGTTCGCTGTCTTCGCTGACGAGCGTCTGCTCGAGCACCTCTTCTTCGCGCTGATTCTCGTCGATCGTATCCATGGAAATCTTCTCCGTATAGTATACCAAAATTTCTTGGTTTTCGTAAGCGCCCACACATCACGAAGCAGCCCCGACGGTGCCGTCGGGGCTGCTCAAATGAATTGTGTGAAGTATGTCGCTCTATTCAGGATGAAAGACCCTTCGGCTCCTCCGCTTGCGCGGAGTTCGCTCAGGGTAGTTCGCCGTCGTGGCGCACTACATCATCCCGCCCATGCCACCCATGCCGGACATTCCGCCGCCGGACATCTCGGGCTTCTCTTCGGGGATGTCAGCAATAGCGACCTCGGTCGTCAGGAACATACCTGCAGCCGATGCCGCGTTCTGGAGAGCGGAACGGGCTACCTTTGTCGGATCAACGATGCCTCGCTTTACCAGATCAGTATATTCGATCGTTCTCGCGTCAAAGCCGAAGTTGCCCTTTTCGGTCATGACCCGTGCCGCGACGACCGCGCCGTCCTGGCCTGCATTCGTGGCGATCTGGCGGATCGGAGACGAGAGGGAGCGCTTCAGGATATCAAGACCGATCTTCGCGTCGCCTTCGAGCTTCACCTGTTCAAGCTTCTCCAACGCGCGGAGGTACGCGACGCCGCCGCCGACAACGATACCCTCTTCGACTGCCGCCTTCGTCGCGTGCAAAGCGTCTTCGATACGATCCTTGATCTCTTTCATCTCGGTCTCTGTCGCTGCACCGACTTTGATGACGGCCACGCCACCCGAGAGCTTCGCCAGGCGCTCTTTCAGCTTTTCTTTATCGAAATCAGAGTCGCTCTGCTCGATCGCTTTCTTGATGAGTTTGACGCGGTCCTCGATAGCTGTCTTGTCACCCTTGCCCTCGACGATCGTCGTGTTTTCCTTTGTCGCGATGACTTTCCGTGCTTCGCCGAGCATTTCAATCGAAGCATTCGCGAGCTTCAGACCGACTTCCTCAGAGACCACGCGTGCGCCGGTCAGCGTCGCTATGTCCGCGAGCATCTCCTTCTTCCGATCTCCGAAACCAGGCGCCTTTACCGCGAGCGCATGG
The DNA here is from genome assembly GCA_038063795.1 of Patescibacteria group bacterium. GTDB lineage: Bacteria > Patescibacteriota > Patescibacteriia > UBA1558 > 2-01-FULL-52-15 > JBBTUM01. The sequence goes on from JBBTUM010000202.1 coordinate 6,758, forward strand.
AACGTGCCGCGGAGCTTATTCACGACCAGCGTCGCGAGCGCTTCGCCCTCGATGTCGTCCGCGATGATGACCAGTTCCTTCTTCCCGCTCTGCGCGAGCGACTCGAGAAGTGGCAGAAACTCCTGCAGCGACGAGATCTTCTGATCCGTGATGAGTATCAAAGGGTTTTCATAGACCGCCTCCATGCGTTCCGCGTTCGTGATCATGTAGTGCGAAACGTAACCCTTGTCGAATTGCATTCCTTCGACGACTTCCTTCTCGATGCCGAAACTCTGCGATTCCTCGACGGTAATGACGCCTTCGTTGCCGACGGCTTCCATCGCCTCAGCGATGACCTTACCGATCTCTTTGTTGTTTGCCGAAATGGAAGCGACCTGCTCGATCTCCTCCCTGCCTTTCACCGTAACACTGATGCTCTTCAGATATTCGACAACTGCTTTCACGCCTGCGTCAATGCCTTCCTTGATCGCGAGCGGGTTCGCCCCTGCGGTCACGTTCTTCAGGCCTTCTGAGATGATCGCCTGCGCGAGCACTGTCGCGGTGGTCGTCCCGTCGCCGGCGACGTCCGACGTCTTCGAAGCGACCTCTTTGACGAGCTCGGCTCCGAGATTCTCGAACTTGTCCGGGAGCTCAACTTCCTTTGCGACCGTCACGCCGTCTTTTGAAATGCTCGGTGCTCCGTAACCCTTGTCCATCACTGCATTTCTGCCGCGAGGACCGAGGGTAACTCTCACTGCATTCGCGAGCTGATCAACGCCGCTCTTCATCTTGGCGCGAGCTTCCTCGCTGAATAGGATCTTTTTTGCCATAGGTTTCTTTGTTGGATCAAAAAATTAGCTTTCGAGCACAGCGAGCAGATCATCCTCAGAAAGGATCTTGTACTCCTGTTTGCCGATCTCGAATTCCGAGCCGCCATACTGACTGTAGACGACCTTGTCGCCGACTTTGAGGCCGAGTTTCGAGATCTTTTCGCCGGTTCCGATCGCGACGACCGCGCCCTCTGCCTTCTTTTCCTTATCTGCCGTGTCGGGGAGTATGATCCCTGACTTCGTCACTTCTTCCTGGGGAGTGGGTTTTACCACGACCCGATCACCGAGTGGTTTGAGCTTCATAGTTCTGATAGCTTTTATTAATAATTTTGTTTAGCACTCGACATTTGAGAGTGCTAACAGGCGCAGTTTAAACAAAAAAGCGATTGCTGTCAAGAAAGTGAGTATATTTATAGTAACATTGACAAATCAATATAAACATGGTATTGTATAATTTATCGAACATTGAGATCCCGTTCGCTTTCAAAAGGAGAACAAAGCATGCTCAAGGAAGCCTTTGAAAGGTCAGGTGGTTTCAAACTGGCGCTCTTCTTCTACTTCATGGGGCTTATCGCGGTCCCTGGAAGGGGACTCCTCACTTCGCTGGATCCCAAGAGCTTCCAGCCCGTCACCGGCGGCGAAGCCCTGTGGCTCTCCGTTTTCATGTTCGCACTCGGACTTTTCTCAGAGCGCGCGCCCTATGAGCGTCTGTCACGGAGAATGCTCTGCCGCGCTCTCCACGGACTGTTCTTCGCGGCTCCCCTCTTCCTCGGCATGGCCACCGGCCTGCTTGTCGGATGGTAATCCGAGTTGCCCCGCCCTCCCGACAGTACGTCGGGATGAGGCGGGGCTTTTTTGTATAATAGAAAAGCGGGGCTGCCTGGAAGACCAGACAACCCCGCAGAACACGATCACTCACTCGACTTCGATGACGTCGCTCCAGCGCGGATCCTCTCCGGTCCGCTTCTCGAACGCACGCGCATAGCGCTCGTGGTAGCAGATGTTGTACGTCAGCCAGAACGAGACTACGCGCCAGATGTTAAGGAATCGGCCGGCGATCTTCATGCAGAAAAGGATCAGAAGCAAGTAGAGCACCAGCGTCAGGATGTTCTGGAACACGCCACCGTTGGCCATGACCTG
>JBBTUM010000203.1:0-4616 GCA_038063795.1 Patescibacteria group bacterium
GCCTTGACCTTCTCGATCTGTTCGCTCAGCTTCTTCTGTTTCTCTTCAAATTCGAGAATCTTGCTGTCGAACATGGTTTCTCGTTTTTCGAGGCGTGCCTGCAGTTCCTGCATTTCTTTGCGGCGTTCACGCTCATCGATTTTCGCCTCGTCCATGATCTCGATCGCTTTGTTCTTGCTCTCGAGGAGCAGCTCCTTTTGCTTGTCCTTCGCGTCTTCGATGATCGCGTGGGCCTTCTTTTCCGCTCTCGACATGCTGTCTCGGATGAGGAGCTTCTTCATGAAGTACCCCAGGACGAGGCCTACAAGAAGGCCTCCGGTCAAAAGACCTAGTTCAACGATGTATTGCATAAAAATTCCTCTATACCAGGGGTGGGCGTTCTTTCAGTTGTAGAGCGGTCCGGGCCTTTTTTGGAGAAGGTCAGGCTACTGAGCACGATATGTCCAGCGATGGAGCATCGATTCCCGAAGGAGAGAGCACATGGTTTTCAGTAGGCTAAAATGCAAGGAAAGGAGGATCGTCTCTACAGGTAGTGCGGCCGTTCCTGGCAGGCTCAATATTTAGGATTGATTATAGTAACATGATGCAAAATGCATCACGACCACAGTACCATAAGCACAAATTGAAATCAAGTCAAGGGCGGCACCCTGAACAAAAAAAGCCGTTTTTACGGCCTCATTCCCATCAGCGAGCGGGTGCTACTTAATGATCTTGTCGATAATGCCGTATTTCACGGCGTCTTCAGGAGACATGTGAAAATCGCGGTCGGTGTCATTTTCTATCTTCGAAAACGGCTGGCCGGTCACTTTGCTCATGATCTTATTCAGTTGGTTCTTTATTTTGATGATGTGCTCGGCCTTGATCTTGATGTCGCTTGCCTGACCCTGCGCGTCGCCCAACACCTGGTGAATCATGATCTCGGCGTTCGGTAGTGCATAGCGATGGCCTTTGCTGCCGCCGGCGAGGAGCAGCGCCCCCATTGACGCCGCGAGGCCGACGCAAATGGTTGAGACCGGCGCCTTGATATGCTGCATCGTGTCATAGATCGCGAGGCCATCGGTCACGGTTCCGCCCGGCGTATTGATATAGAGCTTGATCGGCTTCTTATCGTCCTGGCTCGCGAGGAAGAGGAGCTGGGCGATGATCGCGTTCGCCTGCGGTGCCGTTATCACGTCGCCGAGAAAGATAATACGATCCTTCAAGAGGCGCGAATAGATGTCATACGCGCGTTCGCCGTAGTGGGTTTTTTCGATGACTGTCGGTATGAGAAACATAGGGGTACTCTATGATATTTTTATGAAATAGTCCAGCCGGTGTCGTGCGCGAGGAAGGTGCCTCGGATGGTGAATCCCGCCGCCTTTCGATGCCCGCCGCCGCCGAAACGGATCGCGAGCTTGCTCACGTCGACATGCGGTTTAACGGACCGAAGGGAGCCTTTGATCGTGCCGTCATTGTGGACGCGCAGGAACATGATGATATCAACGTCGGGTATTAGCGTGAGATAGTTCACGATGCCCTCGATCGCCTCATGGTCGACCGCGTGTTCAGCCAGATCCCGCTCGGTGATGTAGGTCGCGACGCTGTTGTAGGTCGGATTGCATTTCAAGCGCGAGAGCGCGAGTCCCCAGATGCGGAGCTCGGTCAGCGATTTTCTGCGGAGCGTTCTTCCGATGATATCATAGAGATCCGCGCCTGCTTGGATGAGGTGCGAGGCTATGGCGAACGAATTGTAGTTCGTCGCCGGGTTCATCAGTTTGTCCGTATCGGTGACAAGCCCGTTCATCAGGCTCTCCGCAATCGGTTTCGTTATCGTCTCGCCCCAGTGGCGGAAGAGGCGGGTCAGTACCTCGGTCGTCGAGCTGGCATCCGGAATGACCAGATTGATGTCCCCGAAGAGAGGATTGGTCGCATGGTGGTCGATATTGATGAGCGTCGTCCGATCGCGGTCCACTCTCAAGATGAGCTTGTCGATGCCGGCGTAGTCCAGGCTTGCGGCGTCGTTCATGATGATGACATCGTACGGCTCGTCGAAGACAGTATCGTCGGTCGTGAATTCATGCACACCGGGTATGTGCTGCAGGCTTCCGGGGACGGCGTCCACGCAGAATGCGGTGACGTGCTTGCCTTTCGGCCTTAGGAAGTGTATCCATGCGCAGGACGAGCCGAGGGTGTCCGCGTCCGGTTTTCGGTGGCTCACGACAAGCACGCGCTCGCTTGCGTCGATCGCATTTTTCAAGGCCTGCGCTTGCACTTTGTAATTGACCATCGAGAGAGCATAGGCAAAAGAAGTCGGGATGTCAACATGACGCAGCTTATTTATGGATGGTGCCCTCGGGAGGGATCGAACCTCCGTTGTCTCGTTAGAACCGAGCTGCTCTATCCATTGAACTACGAGGGCGTGGTGCCTGCGGGACGAATTGAACGTCCATCTCGCCCGTTTCAAGGGCACACTCTGACTGTTGCGCTACACAGGCAAACGAAAAAACCACCGAAACCAACCGCTGGCAAAAGCGTTGTTTCTGGTGGTTATGTGTTGCGTCTGAAGTGTTTCACAATAACGCAATGCTACCAGTTTACGCGCATCTTGTAAATATGTACGTCATTGCGAGGAGCGGTTTCATATTGATGATAGGTCGAAATAAATAATTTTATTCTCACATGCGCGGCGGATATCCGGCTGCCAACCGTAATTCCGGGCACGGTCGAGGAACGAGGGCGGGTGTTAGGTGATATGTTATTTATTTTTTATAGTTATTTTATATCCCCAGTCGTTCAATTTTTCTATCATTTTTTTAAATTCCTCATTGAACTTTTTAGCTTTGCTTACGGTCCATTTTTTCGACTCGTTAAACATGTCGTTAACAACGTTCCAGTTTTTATCTGTAGGATATCTAAACTTTTCATACCGATCTAAATAAGTAATCAAAGCTCGTTCCCTTTTGTTAAATAATCCTTGGCTATACCCAGCGGTCTTAAGCAGGCCGTCAACTATAATGTTTAAGTCTCTAAGATTGTGTGTGTTTGATGGTGGAGAGCCACCCAAAAGTTTAATAAGAAACTTGAGATACAGTTCGATGCCATGTGCTGTTAAAAAATGAGAGCATAGTAAGTATCCTTTACTAAGATTTATTAACGTCTTGAAAGGAGGTTTCTGGGAAAATTGATGAGCAAGTGTCAGGCCTGAGTAAAGATAGCAATGAGCAAAGTCCAATATTTCCTCGGGAAAATTTTGTGGTTTGGACATAAAAATAAATAATATTTCACCTAACAGTGCTTGACGAATCTATTGAAACTTTACCCTTCTGGTGAAAATTGTAAATGACGCTGAACATAGTCTCGATGCACCCCTCTTAGCAGGAGGGGGAAGGGGAGGTAGAATCAAAGAAGTTTCTACCCCCTCTCTATCCCCCTGCTAGGGGGAGTAAGGTATGTTATTTTTTAAGTGCTTCGTCGATCGCCGCGTACTTTCGTGTCGTAAGGTCCAGCTCCCACGTGATGCGCGGGGAGAATTTCATGGTCAGGTGTTCGTTCAATAGACGCTGTATCTCGCGCTTCTTCCGTTCCAATAGGTTCATCGCAGTCCCAGTCACGCGCTCTGGGAGTATCGAAACGAATACTTTCGCTTCGCGGAGGTCGGGGGTGACCTCGACGCGCATGATCGTGATCAGGCAGTCGCGAGGGCCTTCGATGTCCCGTAAGAGGACGGCGCTGATCCCGCGCTGCATCACCTCGCCGACTTGTTCAGTGCGGTGGCTCATTCGTTGTGCTGACCGCTATTGAGCTATTTCTTATTTTCAACAAAGAATTCCAATACATCGCCAACTTGCAGGATCGGATCGCAGGCAATTTCCATGCCCACTTCATTCGGCGCGGCGACCTCTGAGACATTTTCCTTATTGCTCTGAAGATTTGCCAAGGTGCCGTAGGTGACGAGGGAAGGCCCGCGGAGCACTTTGACCGTGCAGCCCTTTCGAGCAAGCCCGTCGAGGATCTTGCCGCCGCAAACGACCGTCTTTGGAGTCACTTTGAAAATCGCAAGTAGGGACAACTTACCTATCAGTTCACGGGTCGCGGCAGGCTTCTTTATCGCCTCGAGCATTTTTTGGATCTTGTCGATAACGTGATAGATAACGTCGAGCTCGAGGATCATAACTTTCCGGTCATCGGCAAGGCTCGCGATCTTCTTGTTCTCGTTCATATGGAAACTGATGATGGTCGCATTCGTGGCCTGTGCCGTCAGGATGTCCGCCTCGGTGACATATCCGAGTCCTTTTTTCACGATCCTGACCTGCGCATCACTCGAGTTGAGTTTTAAAAGTGCCTCCTCGATAGCTTCGAGCGAACCCAGGACGTCCGCCTTGATGAGCACATTGATTGAGGGGATCGCCCGCTCTTCGGAATCGCCGCTCGCTTTTTGTACGACGCGGGTGACCTTCTTGCTCGCGATTTTTTGCTGTTCCTTGTTCCGTCGGTTGTATTCTGCTCGGTCTTCGGCGACCATGACGATCTCACCGACCTCGGGTAGGTTTTTCAAGCCCAGTATCTTTACCGGCATTCCCGGCGTCGCACTGTCGACGTCGGCGCCGTTCCAGTCCTTCAGCGCTTTGACCTTTCCG
>JBBTUM010000204.1:0-6254 GCA_038063795.1 Patescibacteria group bacterium
AGGAGATCGGGAAGCCGAACGGCATGATCATAGCGACCGGTCCGACCGGTTCCGGCAAAACAACAACGCTCTATGCCATTCTGCACAAGCTGAACGACCCAGGCACGAAGATACTGACGCTTGAGGATCCCGTCGAGTACAAGATCAAAGGAGTGAACCAGACGCAGATCAACGTTCAGGCTGGGGTTGACTTCGCGAAGGGCCTCCGATCGCTCCTGCGCCAGGACCCGGACATCATCATGGTCGGCGAGATACGAGACCTCGAAACCGCAGATACGGCCATCAACGCCGCGCTGACCGGGCACCTCATGCTTTCGACGCTCCATACGAACAGCGCAGCCGGCGCGATCCCTCGGTTCATCGCCATGGGGTCAAAACCGTTCCTCCTGGCACCATCCATCAACGCGATCATCGGCCAGCGGCTTGTGCGGCGGCTCTGCGAACATTGCAAAACCGAGGACCACCCGACCGATGCGATCAGACAACGCATCCAGGAGACGCTCGATCCGATCAAATCACGGACAGACCTGGGTGTTGAGATCGATCTGACAGCGCTCGATACCATACCTTTGTATACGGCGACCGGCTGCAAGGAGTGCAACGAGATAGGGTACCGCGGACGCATTGGCATCTTCGAGATACTCACGGTCAACAAGGACCTCGAGAAGACGATCCTTGCCGGGAACGTCTCTGAATACGAGATCCAGGAGCTTGCCCAGTCGCACGGCATGATCACCATGGTGCAGGACGGCCTCCTGAAAGTGCTCGCCGGCATTACCTCCGTTTCCGAGGTATTCAAGCAGGCAGAGTAATCAACAGACTACTCCCCCAACCGCTTCCTGGCTTCAGCCAATTTTTTTTTCTCCTGCTCGATGACCGCTGGCGGCGCGTTTTTCAAAAAATCCTGATGTGCGAGCTTCGTCGCGAGACGACCCACATATGCCCGAAGCTCGTCTTTGTTCTTGTCCGACATGTCCACGGTCACGTCTGCAACGACCGAGAAACCGTCACCCCTGATCTCCTTCGCATTCTGAATATCCGGCTCGAATCTGCAGCGGCCGAGCCTTTCAATGATAGCCTGCTGCCGCGATGCAGCCCGCCAGCCGTCGATACGGACAGGAAGAGCCGCTGCGGCCGGAATATCATTCTCAGCGCGAATATTTCTGATGGTCGTGATCACAGCACGGAGCGTCTCGAACTCCTGTATCGCAGCGGAAGGCCTTCGACTCCTGCGCCGAGACCTCGGCCATTCGGCGACCATGAGAGAGTCCTTCATGCCGAGCTCACGCCAGAGCACTTCAGAGACGAATGGGGCGAATGGGTGCCACAAAACAAGCAGTCGCTCAAGGATATAGAGTAAGACCTGATCGATCGTCTTCTTAGCGTCGCGTGACCGCGAACTCTCGATCTTGCTCGTCTCGACATACCAGTCCGCGAGCTCTTGCCACGTGAACGCATAGAGCGCTTCACCTGCCTGCGAGAAGCGATACTTGCTGAGCGCCTCGGTAACGGTCCGGACGAGACCATCGAAGCGAGAGAGTATCCATGCGTCAGCGATCGATCGAGGCCGAGGCTTACGAACCGCCTGTTCGCGAGCATCCACAGAGCCCAGGATGAATCGGGAAATATTCCAGAGCTTATTCACGAAATTCCGGTATCCCGCAACCTTTTCCTCATACAGACGTACGTCCTGTCCAGGAGATGACCCGATGACGAGGGAGAGGCGAAGCGCATCGGCGCCGTACCGGTCAATCATGTCATTCGGGTCAATCCCGTTATCCAGTGACTTGCTCATCTTGCGGCCCTGCTTGTCACGAACCAAACCGTGCAGATAGACAGAGTCAAACGGCTTTTCACGGACGACGTATTCAGTGACCAGGATCATCCGCGCAACCCAGAAAAAAATGATGTCATATCCCGTTTCGAGGACCGAGGTCGGATGGAACCGCTGCATGTCTCTGCTTCGCCTGAGCCACTGATCGAATGTTCGGTATTTCTTGTGATCACGGTCCAGGAGCGTCGAGAATGTCCAGGTTGCCGACGAAAACCACGTGTCGAGCGTGTCGGGATCCTGCGCCCAGCCATCCCCAACGGGTGGCTTCAGGCCGACATACATTTTTGACGGTTTATTCGACGTAAGGTTCCTCGAATACCACACCGGGATGCGATGTCCCCACCAGATCTGGCGCGAGATGCACCAGTCGTGCAAATTCTCAAGCCAGTGGAAATACACTTTTTTGAAGCGATCAGGAATGATAGCGATATCGCCGGATCGGACGCGCGCTATCGCGAGCTGCTTCAGACTGCGTCCACGTCCGGGAACTTTCTTATTGACGTCGACGAACCACTGTTTCGAAACGAGCGGCTCGACAGGCGTGTCGCAGCGATAGCAAACCGAGAGATTATGCACATACGTTTCGTCTATCTTCAGGATCAGGCCCTTCGCACGTAATATGTCCACAACTCGCTTCCGCGCTTCGGTGACGAGTAAGCCCTTCATCAAGCCGGCGGCCTCGGTAAGTTTGCCGTCTGTGCCTATGATCTGTACGATATCGATACCGTATTTTTTCGCCAACTCGAAATCCTCGAAACTGTGAGCCGGTGTTATCGTCATAGCTCCTGTCCCGAGCTTCGGGTCAACTGCCCGGTCGACGATCACCCGCGTGTGGACCATTCCCTCGATCCACGGCACCTCGAACGACGTCCCCTGAAGCTTCCGATACCGCTCGTCGTCGGGATGCACGACGATCACCTTGTCCTGAAACTTCGTCTCAGGTCGCGCCGTACCGATGACGACTGGTCCGTATTTCAAATAATAAAAAGGGGTTGTTCGCTCGACATACTGCACCTCATCATCCGCAAGCGTTGATTGACAACGCGTACACCAGTTCACGATGCGATCGCCCCGATAGATGAGCCCGTCTTCGTACATCTGCACGAACACCTCGTTCACGACGCGGGAAGAAACCTCGTCGAAGGTATATGCCTCGCGCGACCAGTCGCAGCTTGCGCCGCTCCGCCTGACCTGCTCCTTGATGTCCCCTTGCGACTCACGCACATATGCACGGACGCGGTCCAGGAATTTCTCTCGGCCGAGCCTGAATCTATCAGTGCCTTCCGCAGCAAGCATCTTCTCGACTTTATTTTGAGTCGCTATAGCGGCATGGTCCGTCCCCGGCAGATAGAGCGCCCTGTATCCGCAGAGTCGCTTGAATCGAACCATCAGGTCTTCGTAGGCTATCGAAGAAGCATGACCAAGGTGCAGACGTCCGGTCGTATTCGGCGGTGGCATAACGATCGAAAAATGCTTCTTCAGGCGAGTTCTCCCCGAACGAAAACGCTTCGGGAGCTTGTCCGGGTTGAAATACCCAGTGGTCTCCCACAGATGGTAGATGCCCTCCTCATGTTGTTTCGGATCATACGCCTTCGGGAGTGAGCGCGCATCTCGGTCCACACTTTGAGATGTGTCAGCGCGCTTCTTCATAGGAGGTCTGTAGGATACATGGTCATATCGACAAGGAGGGGACGATGATCACTTCCGAAATCAGAGAGTACCCTGAAATTTCGAATCTCTACAGTGCCACGGTACAGCACGTGATCGATAGCAGCTGCAAGCGGCGTGTTTCGCATCCAGGTCGGATTCCATCCGAACCCGCGCCGGGCATCCTGGAGATTCGCATCGCGGATCAGTCCGCGCAGCGCCGGACTGTGGATGGTCGCATTGAAATCGCCGGCAACGATAATCGTGCCGTCCGTTCCCTCAAGCATCGGCACCAGTGAACGCATGAGCCCATCTCGTTCAACCGCCCACTGCTCGGTGACCGGTGAGAGCGTATGCACTGCAAAGAGCGTCATCGCTGGCGCTCGGAACACCACTTTCAGAATAGGAGCCGAGGTCTCAGAAAACCGGATAACATCGTACATCTGGATCGGCAGCTGCGAAAAAATGAGCATGCCTCGATATGTCTCCGCAGATTCAGCGATACTATACGGGTATTCAGCCTTAAGCGCAGTCTCGAGCTCAGCGGCCCACTCTGGCGCTCCCTCATTGACCACTATCACCGTCGGGTTCTCCTTCTCTACGAGAGAGAAAAATTTCTGATACGAAGTATTTCTGAAATTGACGTTGACCTGCATCAATGAAACCTCCTTGCTGCGATCGTCGAGTGGCGATATAGCGGGCTTTTCGGGTGCCATGTATTGTGTGATGAGCGAGACCGACAGATAACCTGCGAGCACAAGGACGATCATAGCCTGCACGAACCGACGATAGAATACCAAAAGAAGAGCAGCGACCGCAGAAACAGCGGTGAACATCGGCACATACGATGAAAAAATATCGAACACCCAGTAGAGCGGTGCCATCACCATGAGCACGCCGACCGTGAATACGACGTAGAATAGATAGAGTGCGACGAAGATCATTTTATAAAAATAAAAAACGCATTGCTGCGCCAAGGGTCATCCTTCGCTAACGCTACGGACGACGGTACCACCTCTGCTTTTGCTTCATTGACTGTACCTCACGCGTACAGGACGTCGAACTCTACTGCTCCGAAGTGGAGGTTCTGTTCGCTGCCGCCCCCGCATTTAGAGAGGATCTTTTTCCCGATTGCGTCCAGGGTATCCCGCGTGACACTATGCGCGGGCATTCGGCATTTCATTGAATGAACGTTAAGCGAACTATACCATCCTATACCTAAAAAATCAATCCGAAGTTGACTCAGCCCCCGATCTGACGTATAAAGGTCTTTCGAGAAACCACGTTCTTTTTTTTACAAGGAGCGCTCATGAGTGCACAGAAGCGACCCGCTCTACCGTTTGACCCGAACGCAGCAGCTCTGCCAGGCTCAGGCATCTTCGGCCTGCCTTCGACCCTGAAGGACAGCAAGGTCATCGTGCTCCCAGTTCCGTTCGACGCAACGACATCCTATGGCGGCGGTGCCGCGAGCGCGCCAGAAGCGATCATGGCCGCGAGCCATCAGATTGACCTTTTCGATCTCCAGACCGGCAAGCCATACGCAACTGGGATCTCAATGCTCCGCATTCCCCAAGCCATACTGTCGCGAAACGCTGCGGCGCGCCGACAGGCGAAAGCAGTCATCGCCGCTGGCGGTGTCGTGACCAAAAGCAAACGGCTTCTGACGAACCTACGGTTCGTGAACCAAACATCCGCCGAAGTCAACGCCTGGGTCTACGGTCAGACACAAGAAATTCTCGCGAAAGGGAAGATCGTCATGACGCTCGGAGGCGACCACTCAGTACCATTCGGAGCAATCAACGCCTACACGGAACGCTGTCCCGGCTTGGGAATCCTGCACATCGACGCTCACTGCGATCTGCGCGAGGCGTACGAGGGGTTCACCTGGTCGCACGCCTCCATCTTCCACAATGTGATGACCAGGCTGAACGTGAAGAAGCTCGTCCAAGTGGGGATCCGCGATCTTTCTGCAGGCGAGAACGATTTCGTCGAGAAGCATCGGAACAGGATCACGCTGTTTGGCGATCACGAACTCCAAGGATTGCTGTTCGGCGGGAGTAGGTGGAAGCACATCTGCGAAGAAATCGTCGGGGAACTGCCCAAGCAGGTCTACCTCTCGGTCGATATCGATGGGCTCGACCCGTCCCTCTGTCCCCACACCGGAACGCCCGTGCCAGGCGGCCTGTCATTCCCCCAGTTCACGGAACTGCTGGCCACCGTGGTAGAAAGTGGCCGTACCATTGTCGGAGGCGACCTCTGCGAAGTTGCCCCAGGACCAGCCGGCGACGAGTGGGACGCCAACGTGGGCGCCCGTGTGCTGTACAAGATGATCGGCTACACGCTCATGACGAGAGCCTGAGAAACCCTCAGACGGAGGCATCTGCGCCACGCGCAGATGCCTCTCTTTATTTACTGTTGCGAAGGATACGAAAATGTGTACAATACTCTCATGTGGGAAATGATATTCGGCGTGCATAATTACAGTTTCTTCGACTCAAGGTGGTCGGCGGTTCATTTTTCCTCCGGCCTCCTGACCGGACTCGCAGTGTATTACTACTATCAATATAAGAAACGCGATCTGCCGCCGCAACGATATGCGAAGCTCGGCTTCGTATTGCTCCTGCTCTGGGAGTATTTTGAGCTGATCCTGCGCTACCTGGATCGGTACGTGCCGCGGATCGCTGATGTTTTCAAAACAATACTGCCTGATAACTTTTTCATTTCGGAAAGCTCGATCAATATCGTGAGCGACCTGATACTCGGTAGCCTCGGC
>JBBTUM010000205.1:0-5262 GCA_038063795.1 Patescibacteria group bacterium
TACGAACATGACCGATTACGTGATCAATTTCACGGTCGCAAGTGACACGACGCCGCCAGTGCGGTCGAACGGCCTGCCGACCGGAACGCTCCCGGCAGGCACCTCACAAACGACGGTGAGTCTCGCGACCGATGAGGCAGCAACATGCAGATATGCAACGACGGCTGGAACATCGTACGCGACGGGACAAACGCTAACGACGACAGGAGGAACGACGCATTCGATGCAAGTGAGCAACCTCACGAATGGTTCAGCCTATACCTACTACGTGCGCTGCCAGGACGCTCGCGGGAACGCGAATACGACTGACTTCGCTATCGGCTTCTCAGTCGCCTCAGCGCCCGTCGGCACGCTCGGCGTGACGCTCACCGCTACACCGGCGTCTGGCTCATCACCTCTAGCCGTTACGCTTAGCGCTTCAGTCACCGGCACAGAGCCTGGGACAATGACATACACGCTCTACTGCGATCGCAGCGACAGCGCGGCGACCGTCACGACGCCTTTTGACGCGCAAGCGACCGGACAGTCAACAACAAGCTATACCGCAAACAACCTCTGCACCTACACGACGACAGGCACGCATACGGCGAAAGTTGTCGTGCAGCGCGGAGCAGCTCCGAATGCTGAGTCCCGTGACACGATAACCGTCAATGCATCACAGGTATCCGACACGACACCGCCGGTGGTTTCGATAACTGCGCCGCAGAACAACGCGACGGTCTCGGGCTCGGTGCTCATCACCGCGACATCGACCGACAATGTCGGAGTTGCCGGCGTACTCTTCAAAATTGATGGAACGACCATTGGCGTCGAAGTAACACAGGCTCCATTCGAGATCATCTGGGACAGCCGCGCATGGACGAACATCGGCCATGCCCTTACCGCGATCGCACGTGATGCTGCCGGAAACCTCACTACTTCTGGACCGGTAAATGTTACCGTCAATAATACGACCAATCAATGCACCGAGCTGTGGTCATGCGGCAGCTGGTCTGCATGCGCAAACGGCGTTCAGACCAGAACCTGCACCGATCTCAATAACTGCGGCACAGCTACGAACCGCCCCGACCTCTCCCAGTCATGTGGCAGCGGGACGCCATCAGGTACTACTTCAGGTGGAGGCGGTGCACCTCCTGCGACTACCACGACCACCGGCCCTGGAGCAGGCACCCAGACCACGCAAACCACGCTACCGACCCCGCAGACAAGCGGCAATGCAACGCTCGGGAACACCTCGCGCACGCGCGCGCAGATACAAGAGACGATCGACGCCGCGAAACGCCGACTCAAACGGATCGATTCTGCGCTCGTGAACCGTTTGCTCGGACGGATCTTGCTTGAAGTCGAAGAGCATGGTGAGTCGTGGTATCTCGACCCTGTCTCGAAAGTTCGCTATTACCTTGCAAACGGCCCCGAAGCCTACCAAGCGCTGCGGCAATTCGGCCTCGGCATAACCGACGCTGATATTGCGAAGATCCCTGCGGGCTTCGAATCGCGATTCCAGGATCTCGACACGGACGGCGATGGCCTTCCTGACCGTATGGAAGAAGGTCTCGGCACCGACCCTGCGAATCCCGACAGTGATGGCGATGGATTTGATGACGGAACGGAAGTATTCAACAGCTTCTCTCCGCTCGGTCCCGGCGTCCTCGCTCTCGATCAGCAGCTGACGAACAGGCTGCGCGGGCGCATCGTCATTCAGGTAGAAAAACAAGGCCAAGCCTGGTATATCAACCCTGTCGACGGCAAGCGATACTACATGAAAGACGGAGGAGCGTCTTATCAGATCATGCGTTACCTCTCGCTCGGCATTACGAACAATGATATTGACGCGATCGACGTCGGCGAGGTGACCGGCGTCTATCAGCCATAACAAAGCCTCGAAGGGAAGACCCCGTCCCGCCGAGTAGGCGGGACGGGGTCTTGTATTTTCTTTAGGCTATGCAATACTGGGAAAGTCCCCAGTGGGGGGGGAGCGCCTCGGAGTGGCTAACAGCCAGTTTTCTCCGGGGCGCGCTTTCATTTCTAGACGGCGGTCGTGACGCTAGTGATGATGAATCGAGAGATAGCGTACGCGGCAAGTACGATGACAAGGCCTATCGCACCGGCAACGACGATCTTCCTACCCTCGCCGGTCTTATCTGCGTCGCCACGGGAGATCATCATGAGAAAACCGCCGTAGATGATCGCGACGATCACGAGGATACCGAGAAACCCGAGAATGATGCGGACAACATTTTCGATCGTCGTCTTCACGTCCTGTGTACTGAAATCTGCAAAACTCATCGGAAATTCAATCGAGGGGGCCGCGGCCGCTTTCGAAGCCATGAATAAAAGATAGAACGTTCCTGCATGTAAAATTTTTTTATTGAATTGATAAATATTTATTAATGGCTATTTTTGTGTGTGGGCTTAATTTTTTTGGCAAGTGAGAAAGCTTGAACCAACGAACGTCATCATGCCTTTTGGGTTCAGTGTTTTTTGCTATCCCCGAAACATACTCAAGATGATAACAAAATGCCAGCCAATGTTCATTATGAGATCCGAATAATACTTGCTCAAACATAACAAAGCTAGCAACCTTTGCCTTCACGCCCGTTTCTTCTCTAACCTCACGCTCAATTGATTTTTCTAAAAGCTCACCAACCTCAACATTTCCACCTGGACGCTCCCAATAATCATTAATTTTTTTCTTGATGAGCAATAACTCTCCCTGCTCATTGGTCACTATGCCCCAACAGCCAACCGCAATATAATCAACCCCTTTTCTCATTCTGCCTTTACTCATTTGAATGGCCATAATAGTGGTGACTCTCGTTACCGTTCCTCAAGATATAAACGTCATGCATGTGCTTTGGCTGAAAACTTGGAGTATCTTTATGACTGCGCTCGGGCTTACTTTATCAAAAATTCGTGACCAAAGGAAGCCGCCCCGCCGACGCTCGCTCACGCGCCACCAAGCAAAATACTCTTTATAATTTCCGTTTTGCGCGGGATGAGGGTCTCCATCGAACCCTGGCAGCCTCCCCTGACGAGTTTTTTATATACTGGGCCTATAGTTCGCTAGGTAGTGGCCGTCCTCCGCATTCCATTTACTAATAGCCGCTTCTATTGCCAACCTCCCTTTTACCGAAAAGTTATTCGAACCAAAAAAATCAACGATTTTGATAAATTTACCGCCCGCAAAATCCAGAGCTACACGAAGAGTAAATTCAGCATTACTTTCAACGATTTCCTCTGGTACATCCTGAACATTATTAAAGATAACGATCTCTCCAGTTTCACGATTGGCATATCCGTTCGCTGCACCGCACGGATACGTTTTGCCAGCTATTTCGACGGTCCCTGCATTTCCTCCAATAGATTCTAGCGAAAGAAGGTCCTGCATATCGCGATTTAACATTCCGACGTTATGCTCGACGATAGCTGTTTCTGGCACCAAGTCTTCGAATTCTATTTTCATTTTTTTTAAAATTCTTATGATTCGATTTTGGAGCGGGTAACCCGCCCAAGTTTTCAGCTTATTGATTTCAGTGTATGAGCAAGTAATTTCTTTATATAGTTCCTGCCCCAGCCGGTTTTGAAGTATCACTCTCGGGTCCTTCGTTTGTGTACGCTTCATAATATATGAGCGCAACGGGTAAGCGGGACTTTGTCGAAAAAACTTTACCATCCTTGTGTTTACGCATATGACCGTTAAGATCATTGGTATATCCGTAGTACAGATGATGATCCTTAGCGCTTTTTAAAACGTAAACGTAGTGCATCTCTGTTTGGCTGAAAATTTGGAGCGGGTAAGGGGAGTCGAACCCCTGTCAACAGGTTGGAAACCTGTGGTAATACCGTTATACGATACCCGCCTAAACGAGGCTCGCCGTTAGGCCGCCCGCGCAATACTCCATAAAATATAGTCTATTCACACTCCTGTCAATTCTGGTCCCCCGGACTCGGCAGACGCCACAGGTATCTGGCAAGGTCCACGCAGAACGCATCCTGCTCGCGGCGGACGACGACGCCTTCAGCCATGAGGAGATTCGCCTGCTCCTCCGCCGGGTGATCCATGTTCTGGATAGAAATACGCCCCTTACTACCTATCACACGATGCCACGGCACGTGGCTCCCCTCCGGCAATGATCGCAGGGCGGTGCCGACCATGCGCGCCGCACGAGGCGACGACAATGAAGCTGCGATCTGCCCATAGGTCACGACATGACCGGAAGGAACGTTCGCTACCAACTCGTATACTCGCTGATAAAAATTATTCAAGACTTTTCGTACAAACCGACAAGAGTACATTGATCAAGCACTTTGCCCGTGATCGCTTTCAGCACCGTCTGCTTGTCAGAGCCGGGCGCAAGACTCAGTACATCCATTATCGCATACACGGTGAACTGGTACCGGTGCGTTCCTGAGGGTGGGCACGGGCCCTGATATCGAGTCTGGCCACCGCTATTCACGCCCACTACTGCTCCGGGCGGCGTACTATTCTCAGCGATCTCCGTCGTCTCAGGCGCAATATTCCAGAGCACCCAGTGATCCCACACGCCGACAGGCGCGTCAGGATCGTCCATGATAAGAACAAGTGATCTGGTGCCGGAAGGCGTCCCCTGGATCAACAGTTCAGGATTCACTTCATCGCCCTGACACGTGTACCGTGCAGGGATCTCGCGATTATGCTGGAACACCGGTGAAGTCAATAGTAACGTGCCCATGGTATTATCTTTAATGATTTGCGCTCGAAGAGCCTCTTGATAACGCTGTTGAATGCGAAGACTATAGACCACTAAGCCGACGGTCGCGAAAATAATCAAAACAATGAGGACAAAAAAAATCGTTTTTCTCGGCTGGCGAGCCATAGAGCTAGTGTAACATGGGTGAAAAAAATGCCAAGCAGATGCCATTGAAAAATTAGCATAAAAAAGCTATACTCAATCGGCTTAATACGTCATTAACTTAGAAAAATATATGGATACGCAAGGCATACAACAGGCGTCGCCGCAATCAGCGCAGCACGCAAAAATCCCCGCAGGTGCGAAAAATTTTGCCCTTTATTTCATCACGTTCGCTCTACTTTACACTGTAGCGATCAATTTTGGAGCCGCCATTTTCTACTTGATCAACAAAATAATCCCTCTGGTCGGCGCGTACGACAATGGATACTATTCAGCCTCGGCGCTCCGTTTCAATCTCGCATCCATGATCATTGGCGGTCCCATCTTCCTGTTCCTAGCTGCACGGGTCCGAAAAGAAGCTGCGCGTGAT
>JBBTUM010000206.1:0-6561 GCA_038063795.1 Patescibacteria group bacterium
GCTCCCCGACTAAAACGTCGGGGCTGAGCCACGGGCCCTAGACTACTCCTCACTTCATTCGTCGAGTTCAGGGCAGGCCCTCTTTTTTAAATGGCTTGCCATAAACCCGAACGTAGTGAGTGGTTTATGGTGTCGAAGAGAGGACTTGAACCTCCACCCTCATAACGAGGACCAGCCCCTCAAGCTGGCGCGTCTACCAGTTCCGCCACTTCGACATGCAATGCTTAAAAAGCGTTTTGTATAAGAGCAGCAAACATCATTTTTGCACAATGCCTGTCAGGTTTTAGCAGACGCGTATGCCCGATGGTAACTTGCTGAGCGTTCGAGCTCACTATTCCGCGATCGCTTTTTCCTTCAGTCGCTTCCGATAGTTCCTGAGGTAGGAGAGCTTCGAACGTCTGACTTGTGCCTGCTGGATCGTCTCGATCTGTTTTATCCAAGGAGAATTCAAGGGAAATATCTTTTCGACGCCGATGCCTTCCGAGACCTTGCGTACCGTTATCGTGGCTCCAGCTTCGCTCCCGTGTTTTCGGGCAAGCACGATGCCCTCAAAGATCTGAATTCGCTTTTTCTCCTCTCCCTTCGCATTTTTTTCGGTCAACACCTGGTGTACGCGAACGGTAGCGCCGGGCCTGATAGCGTCCAGGGAGACCGTATGATGCTTCGCTTCCTTCTGTCCCTTTGCTGTTTTCTTGTCTGCCATAGGTATCATAATATGTTTAAGCTCTGAGAATAGTACCGAAAGATGGCCCCCGTGTCAAGTATTTAGACCGTTTGTCAGGGGATTATTTTCTTGATTTTTCAGTCTTTTTTCGACGAATGCGTAGAGCTTTTCGAACGCCTGAGCGATCGTCAGGTCGGTCGTGTCCAGTACCAGGTCGTACTGCGATGTGGTTTCGATGTGTATGCCATAATATTTCCTGTACCGAAGCGCGTCGGAAGCGATGCGCTTTTTGTGGCTCTCGAGCACGTTCTCGATGGAGCCAAGGTTATTCGCCTCGTTCCGAGTATTCTCATGGTCTTGCAGCTCAAGGTAGACTCGTCGCGCACCTTCCTCAAGGCTCACGTCGATGAATATCTTCAGCGACTCGGGAATGAAATGAAAAGACGTCCTCCCTTCAATGACGAAGTTGTCTTCGCGTGCCGCGAGCTCTTTCTGATACTCATCAACTTGCTGGTCGGTCCAGCCCTCGCGTTCGCCGAGCGCGTTCAGTTCTTCGAGCGTAAGGCCGCGTTCGCGAGCCATGAGGCGCCGCATACCGCCCACATAGTAGTGTTTATAACCGAGCTTCTCGGCCAGCATTTTTCCGAGCGTGCTTTTGCCCGAGCCGGGCTTTCCACTTATCGATATGATCATGTGAGTGTTCTCAGGATATCTGCAAGGTCGTGAGGTAGTTCAAGCGAAAATTCACGCCGTTGTCCATCAAGGTCATTGAACGCCAGAGCGTACGCAAAGAGGAACGGCCGATCGAGTAGGCGAGCTGCTATTTTTTTCTTTCGCACGTCGCGGGTCTGATACAGCTGATCGCCGACTATCGAATGCCCGATCGAGTGGAAGTGCGCCCGTATCTGGTGCGTACGCCCGGTGAGTATCTGTACGTCGAGGAGCGTATAGTTGTAAAATCGCTTGATGACGCTATAGCTCGTGCGGGCTGCTTTGCCGCTGTCCTTCCCTGATTGTGCCACCATGCGTCCTTTGTCGCGGTTTCGTTCGATTGGCGTATCGATGATCCCGTCATCCTGCTGCACGAGGCCGTAGACGAGACAGCGATACCGCTTCGTCACCGTGTGTTCCTTGAACTGTTTTTTCAAATGGTCGAACATGTCTTGCGTGAGCGCGGCGACGAGAAGGCCGCTGACATCCTTGTCCAAGCGATGTACGATGCCCGGCCGCTGCGGGTCGTCGCCGACTCGCGTGCTCTGCGGGAATCTGTCCGCGAGCCAGGAGACGAGGGTTCGTGATTCGTCATGCTCGGTCGGATGCGTCAGGAGGCCAGCGGGTTTGCTGACGACAACAAAGGTCGCCTCATGATGTATGAGCGAAGGCTCGACTGTCGTCCGCGGCTCTCGATCCCTGCGTGCGATCACAAGGTCGGGTCCTTCGATGACATCCCCGGTCTTCAGCCAGTGGTGGACACTGGCCGGTTTACCATTGACCGAGACCTGATTCGTCTCGAGGAATTTCTTTATCTGATTTCTCGAGACATCCGGATGTTGTTCGTGAAGGAATACGTCGAGCCGTTCTCTCTCGAGCCCCTGATAATCATATCGCATGGTATCAGTATAGAGGAAAGACAGTATAAAAAACAGGTGAGAGAAGCAGTGAATGAAAAAAATTTGACCGCGATAGCGTCGTGATCAAACTTTTTTCATTTATTGCTCTGGAGCTTTAGCGTAGGACGATGGTGGGTCGTGCTGGATTCCCCGCCCCAGGCGGGTGCGCCTTGGGCGCAGAACCTCTCTACCTTACTGGTGGGTCGTGCTGGATTCGAACCAGCGACCGTTTGCTTAAGAGGCAACTGCTCTACCAACTGAGCTAACGACCCGTTCTTCGTTCTTCATTTCGTTCAGAACTACGAACGGCAAGCCTAGGCATATACTTGTTTGATGGCTTGCCATCCGAAGCTCCAAAGGAGCGAAGGATGGTGCCCCCGGAGCGATTTTCACCCCGCAGCTTCTGGCGTCCTCGAAGGGACTCGAACCCCCAACCCCTTGGTCCGAAGCCAAGTGCTCTATCCATTGAGCTACGAGGACATGCCGCCAGAAGTAGCGGGGCGGGCGCCCAACCCCTTGGTCCGAAGCCAAGTGCTCCCCGCCTGCCAACGCCTGATGCCGCAGGCTATGGCGGGCAGGTATCCATCTGTCGCCCAGAGGGCGATCCGCCTCTGGCGGAAGCTACGAGGGCTTGTTTTTCTTTTTGACGTGCGCCACAGCCCCGAAGGGCGAGCCGCATTGTAGCTATTTGTTTGCCGCTCCGAAGCTCTGATATGAAAAAATTCTACAGAGCGACGGTACTATAGCATGCGTTCGCATATATTTCAAGAGCTTTTCGCTACCAGCGGGTGAACGAACCGATATACGTTCTGCGAAGCCGTTCAGCATGCTCGTGCTCTTGCTCTGCGTCGCGTTCGAGGAGGTGCATGGCGAGAAGCGAAGCGGCTGTGGTGAGAAGTGCGGCGTCATCGGTCGTGAAACGATCTCCCTTGTTCTCGCGGGTCAAGAGCAGCGCGCCTGCCACTGCTTCGCCCTGGCGCATCGGCACGATGACCATCGACGGTCTGCTGTAGGGAACGTTCGAAAAATGTCTCTCAAAAGTCTCAGGGGTTATGATCAGCGGCTGGCCTGTCGTATACGTAAGCGAGAGGACGGTGTCGCCCGTAAACGGTAAGATGCCGCCCGTCAGCTCGGGGGTGTAATTGAGGCTTTGCTCTATCATGATCCGGTTCCCCGGCGCATCGAATCGAACGAGGAGGCCTTGGGAAGCATGTACCGAACGAACGAGCAGGTCTAGCGCCGTTTCGAGCGCATCTGACGAGTGAGATTCCATGCTGAAGAGCGCATTGAGAGCGTAGAGGAGACCGATCCTTTTTTCCTGCTGCACGAGCCTCTCGGCCTGCAGCTGGATGATGTTCTGGTACAGGGCGTCCTTCAGCGTCGGACGGTCCTTCAGCAGTTGCAGAATAGCGTAGATGTTTATTTCCAGCACCGCAGCATTGGCCGTCCCATTCCTTAACGTATAGTCATATGCTTTTGACGGCGTGGAGAGATTTTCGTAGCCCCATGAGTCCCCCGGTGAGAGCGTCTCGACAGTCGCCGAAAAGCCGTTGACGCGGACGACCTTCTCGAGTATGCCATGCATCGTGACGATGATCTTTTTGTTACTTTCGCCGGCGCGATACAGGATCTCTTTCGCAGGGACCACTCGAGAGGTCATGGCGGCCACTACTTCGTGAAGGTGATGTTTCTTGAATGATGAAAAAAGCTTGACCTCTGCAAGCTTCGTTGCGTACTGAGAGTTCCGTTCCATAGGGCACACCGCTATGATTCCATGTGTGCGACAGCCGTTGCTTCGTCGATGGCCCCTGCCTGGAGCGCTACCTTCAGCGCCTGGTCCATCGTCGTCATTCCTTCGCGAGCACTGGTCTGAATGATCGTCCGCAGCTGCGGGATCTTGTTCTCGCGAATGGTGTTCGCAACGGCTGGGTTATTCAGCATCACTTCACGGATAGCGACGCGGCCCCCTCCGACTTGTGGCAATAATTTCTGCGAAATGACAGCCGAGAGCGATATCGAGAGCTGGAGGCGCACCTGCGACTGCTGGTATGGCGGAAAGATGTCGATGATGCGGTCGATCGTTTGCGATGCGTTATGCGTGTGCAAGGTCGCCAGAACGAGGTGGCCCGTTTCCGCGAGCGTGATCGTGGTGCCGATCGTCTCGAGGTCGCGCATCTCTCCGACCATGATGACGTTCGGGTCCTGCCGCAATACATGTTTCAGACCGTCGGCGAAGGAGAGGATGTCGCTCCCGAGCTGTCGCTGCTTGATGATGCTCTTGTTCGGCTTATGGATGAACTCGATCGGGTCCTCAAAGGTGATGATATTCGCCAGGCGTTCTTCATTGATCGTCTGCACCATTGCAGCAAGCGATGTCGACTTACCGCAGCCGGTCGGTCCGGTCACCAGGATGAGCCCGGAAGGCTTCTGTAGCAGTTCGTGGACGATAGCCGGCATACCGATGTCTTTGAGGGTGGGGATCTTGCCGGAAATGACGCGCGCCACGAGACCCATATTCCCTTTTTCCCAGTGCACGTTCACGCGGTAACGGGATACCCCATCGAGTTCGTGCGATATATCGAGTTCGCGAGTGTCATAGAGCGTCTTTTGCGAGTGCTCATTCAGGATGGAGAGAATGAGCTTTTCCATTTCGTCGTGGTCGATCGGTTCTATCCCGATGATCTCTTTCAGCTCGCCGTCAATGCGAAGAATGGGTGGCTTGCCGACGATGAGATGAAGGTCTGACGCGCCTTTCTCGGCTGCAGCCTTGAAGAATTCATTGATATGTGTGGGGGAATACATTCGGTTGTTCTAGTGAAAGTATAGCATAGACGAGGTCTGTGCGTAAGTAAGAAAAAATTTTAGAGCGTGTACTTGCAGCAGCGCGCGTAAATTCTGTCATTGGCGCCGCTCGCGATGCAGCCTGGCGTTCCAAAGCACGAGTTTGAGCCAGACATCTCCTCATCTGCGTCATTTGAACCCGGACAGTATGAAGCACAGTCGGTCATGGTCCAGCCATTATTACCATTGCAGGTGATCTGCGCCTGGCCGCCGCTGTAACTCGTGGATGAAAAGACATCCGAGAAAAGATATGTTTTCCTATACGTTGACTGACTGCGAAATTGTGTACCGTTTCTTGCATAGTATCCGGAGACGCACTCGAGATGCATGGATATATCGGCGTCCTGTGGGCCGAAGAAAGGACTTTTGATCGTTCCAGGCGTTACGGTGATTGCCTGCGTCCAGAGAATAAAGCCGAAGGTTATACCTCCGAAAAGTCCCATGATAAGACCGCCGATGATGCTTCGTGTATGCATGCTATGATGGATAATGGCAGCAGCGAATGTAGAGACTGGGAGTTGCGCCGCAGGTGCCACTGCACGCGTTAAAACCAACCATGCTCTCGTCAACAGTCTGGCCTCCACTGCAGAACATGGAGCAGCCGGTCATGTACCACCCGTTGGAGAATTTACACCTGACGGTTGAAGCACTGACACGTTCGATGACCTGCGTCGGATCGAGCGTGGCATTGAGCGTAGACGGGGCGGTGAAGAGAGTCGTGCCATTTTCCATCCATCCCGTAACACACTCTATCCCGAGCTGTACGTCATTCGTTCCAGGATCGAAGGACGGACTCTTGACCGTTCCGGGAGCGACCGCCTGTACTAAGAAGTAGATGCCGAGCGCGCTCACGAGCCCAATGCAAAGCCCTACGCCGCTCAAGAGGATGCGGGATATGACTTTCGTCTTTTTTTTGTGCGTGCGTTCAGTAGGCATAAAAAGCGGTGTACTGAGGTGTTACAGGTTTTTGCAGCAGCGGATAAACGTATAATCAGGGTTGCATCCGCCGCTCGGTGTTCCCTGACAGGTATTTTGGCCGATCATTGCTTCGTCAGGATCTGGATTACCAGCGCAAAAACTTGAGCAGCCGGTCATGAACCAGCCTGCCTTACAGGTGATTTGTCCAGCGCTGCCGACTATTGCTCCGCTTACCACAGTGCTCGCCGGATAGGTCTTCCCTGACGACGAGGGGAAGATAGCAATAGTTTGATCATTTTTTTTGTATCGAGCAGTGACACATTCAGGGGCTAACCATACGTCATCGTCGGACGGCGAGAAGAGCGGGTTTCGTACTGCGCCTGGCTCCGCTGCGCTGACATAGATAATAAAGCCTAGTAGTGCTCCCGCGCCAACACCAAGCAATACGCCACTGAGCCCATTCTTTACAAGGAAATTGATCCATGAATCCATGACAGTAGTATACGTATATTGACTCAAGAATTCAAT
>JBBTUM010000207.1:0-5527 GCA_038063795.1 Patescibacteria group bacterium
CGGCTGGGTGCACGTGCGCCGCAACATGGGCAAGATCATTTTTTTCGACTTGCGCGACAGTACGGGCATCGTGCAGGTCGTCTGTGTTCCGCAGGAGCTTGACGCAGCGTCGTCTGCAGCAGCGACCGAGATGCGTCCTGAGTTCGTCGTTTCGATCACGGGTGTCGTCCAGAAGCGAAATCAAAAGCAGGTGAATGCTTCTCTCCCGACGGGTACGATAGAGATACTCGCGAGCGAACTAATGATCCTGAACTCTGCTAAGACGCCGCCGTTTGAGATCGAGAACGAGGAGAGGCAGGCGAATGAAGAGCTCCGACTGCAGTATCGCTATCTTGACTTACGGCATGCGCGCATGGCGCGGAACATACGGCTGCGCCACCGTGTTATTCAGTACGTGAGAACCTATCTTTCCGAACGGGGTTTCGTGGAGATACAGACGCCGATCCTTTCAAAATCGACACCGGAGGGCGCGCGCGATTATCTGGTGTCGTCACGTATGCACCGTGGCACATTCTTCGCGCTCCCCCAGAGTCCGCAGCAGTACAAGCAGCTTTTGATGGTCGCTGGCTTTGAGCGGTATTTCCAGATCGCTCCTTGCTTCCGCGATGAAGACGCGCGCGCTGACCGCAGCCCGGGCGAGTTCTACCAGATCGATATGGAAATGTCGTTCGTCACACAGGACGATATTCTGATGCTGACCGAGACCATGTTCCGAACGCTCGTGCATGAATTATTTCCAGAAAAAAAGATCACTGCGGAACCGTTTCCGCGGCTGCGCTATGCTGACGTGATAAAACAGTACGGCACGGATAAACCTGACCTACGCACGAACAAGAATGATCCGAATGAGCTGGCATTTGCATGGGTCGTCGATTTTCCTCTGTTCGTGGAGCAGTCGGACGAGGATCATTTTCACGGCGCGGGTGAGACCTGGGCGCCCTCGCATCATATGTTCACCGCGCCACATCCGGATGACGTTCAGTTGCTTGAGACCGATCCCGGGAAGATTCGGGGATTGCAGCATGACTTAGTCCTGAATGGTTTCGAGCTTGGAGGCGGGAGCGTCAGAATTCATGATGCGGCCGTGCAGCAGAAAATTTTTGACCTGATCGGATTTACCACACAGCAAAAAAAACAGTTTCAGCACATGCTGACCGCGTTCGAGTATGGCGTTCCGCCCCATGGCGGTATCGCTCCCGGCGTCGAGCGGTTGATGATGATCCTGACCGGTGAGAAGAATCTTCGCGAGGTCACCGCCTTCCCACTGACCAATGATGGCAGAGACCCTATGATGGATTCGCCGTCGGAAGTTGCGAAGGAGCAGTTGGACGAGCTTGGAATACAGGTTAAATAATAAATACTAAACACTAAATCCCAAACAAATTCTAAATCCTAAATTCCAAACTCCAAACATCTACATCCTACAATTTAAACGTTTAGAATTTAGTGCTTAGGATTTGTTTAGAGTTTGGGATTTCGAATTTACAGTTTGCGTGCGAAGATGCATCTTTCAGATCTCCAGAAGTATATCCTCAAGCAGGTCTTTATCCGCGGACAGCGGTGCGGTCGCGAGGTTTTTTTGAAATTTTATGACCGGCCTGACGAAGCGGGGGTCAAGATAATAACGAAGAGTCTGGAGCGTCTTATTATGAAAGGCCTGCTTGTGGGCTTCGGCCACAAGACCGCGGAGAAGTTTTTTATCGAGCGCGTGTCGCTGACGCCGAAGGGCAGGACGTTTGGAAAAAAAATAGCGCAGGATCAGCAGCGATTGCCACTCAAACTTAAAAAGTAAACCGTCATTGTGATGCAAATTTATCTATCATTCTGGAGGGAGGAGTTCGCGACGACCGATAGAATCCCGTGGAAGCAGCAATGGGATTCTATCGCCTCGTCCTCAAGGACTCGGCTCCAGAATGACGGTGAAAAGTTAAGCCCGCAATGACACAAATGAAAACGCCGCCAGCTATGTAAGACTGGACGGCGTGTTTGTCGAACTCAGCTCGACGATCGGCGCGAGCGAGACTTCAGAAGCGATATACGGCGCTATTCATGCTGAACTGCTCCGCTCTCTGGAACTTGTAGTTGAACAGCATATTGCTGTCGAGAAAAAACATCATCTCCTGATCCCCCTGTTTCGCGACGACGATCGAGTAATCGTAAACATGTCTCTCGATCAATTCGACCTTGGTGATATTTGGATGATCGGACTGGAGAGCCCTGAGAACCCCCTGCTCGGAGTACCAGAAGTTGCCGGCACAGAGCGCACAGCAGGCACTTACGACGCCAACGATGACGCCGGTCGCAACGAAGACGATCATGAGCTCGATGAGCGTAAAGCCTCGTTCGCCCCTCATTGTCCCCTCCTTTGAGGTTAGTTGTTGACGGAACCTGACAATAAGCCAATGTACGACATTCTCTCCCCTGTGTAAAGGGTATCTCATATGAGGAGGCCGCACGTAGCAATAAACGGCAAAAGGTGATAAAATAGAGCGGCATTAATTCTCTATACACAATCATATGGTCTCAAAAAAAGTCACCGAATATCTGCAAAAAGCGCGTGTTCCTTTCGAAACAGTGACGCACAGGACAGTCTACACCGCGTATGATGCGGCGCAGACCCTGAAGATGAAGCTCGGTGAGATCGTGAAGTCGCTCATGATCAAGGTTGACCGGGATTATTACCTCGTGTCTGTGCCTGCGGACAAGAACGTTGATTTCAAGCTACTCGCGAAAGCCATCAAGACGATGGGCGGTACGGCAAAAAAGATCGCGATACCGAATGAGAAAGAATTGCTTCGGGTTTTTAAGATCAAGCCGGGTACACTGACGGGTTTCGGCGGCATGCACAAGGTGAGAACCGTTGTCGACAAGGATCTGAAGAAGGTGAAGCAGGCGATCGTCAGCGGCGGCAGCGTTACGCAGAGCTTGCGGCTGAAGATCAACGATTACCTGAACCTGGAAAAACCGATTGTGGCGGTCATCGGTAAGAAGCGAAAGGTGGTCGTGACGATCACGAAAAAGCGGAAATCCGCTGGAAAGCGCACTCCTGTTCGACGGAAGAGACGATAATGTTCGACCATCGCTTTACCCTCGAACAATTTGAAGGTCCGCTGGATCTTCTCTTGAAACTCATCGAAGATGAGAAGCTGGATGTTACTTCGATATCGCTCGCGAAGGTCACCGACCAGTATCTGAATTTTATCCGAGATGAAGGCCAGCTGCCGCCGGATGAGGTCGCTGATTTTCTGGTCGTCGCGTCGAAACTGATCTACATCAAATCGCGGTACCTTCTGCCGACGCTTCCGCTTCCGGACGAGGATGAGGGAGAGCTGGAGCGCCAGCTGAAGATCTATCGCGAGTACTATGAAGCAAGTAAAGTGATACACAGGATGCTGGGGAGGAAGCATTTTGCGTTCGTACGAGCGCATCCGTTGAAGCTCCCTCGTCTACAGGGCTTCTCTCCGCCTCAGCACGTGACGCTCGCGGTCATGGCAGACGCGTTCCGGGCGGTCATCGGCCGCCTCGAATATATCGCGCAGCTTCCTCGGTTTATTCTCAAAAAGACCGTTTCGATCCGTGAGAAGATCCAGGCGCTTACGGAAGCGATCAGCCGCGGCGTTCTGACGTTCCATTCATTCTACGATATATCGAACAAGCAGGATGTCATCGTGAGCTTTCTCGCGCTCCTCGAGCTCGTGAAGCTGCGAGTCGTTCACGTGAAGCAGAGCTCGATTTTTTCCGACATTGTTATCATGAAGAGACACAGCCGCTCATGAGCAAAAAAACGTCACAATTGGAAAGTCTTTTGTTGGTAGCCGGCAAGCCGCTGCCGTATGCGACACTGATAAAACTTCTCGAGTGTTCTCCCGAAGAGCTGCAGGAGGCGATCGCCTCGCTCGAAAAGAAGTATAACGCCTCAGAGAGCGGGATCCATCTTTTGGTGAACGACAGGAAGGTGCAGTTCGCGACCAATCCAGACCACCGCAAGCTCATCGCCGACTTCATCAAGGATGAGACGACCGGAGAGTTGACCAAGCCGTCGCTCGAGACCCTGACCATCGTCGCCTATCGGCAGCCGATCACGAAGCAAGAGCTGGAGCACATACGGGGCGTGAATTGCAGCCTGATATTGCGAAATCTCATGATACGCGGGCTTGTGGAGGCTCAGGAGGAGCGAGGAGGGCTCGCGACGACGTATTCGGTGACGATGGATTTCCTTCGATTCTTGGGGATCAATAAGGTCGAGGAGCTTGCTGACTTTGCGAGGCTCAATAGTAGTGAGAGCCTCGAGGCTGCACTCGCGTCCGAGGCTCAGAAACAGCAACAGGAACGTGTATGAACTGGTTGCTTTTTTCCGCGAGCCTTCTTATGTATTTGCAATTCAATGTTGCGAGCCCAGCTCGCGACGCGAGGAGTTTTTTTTCGTGGCAGCGCAGCGATGATGTCCCGCACCTTGTGGTCGCCTCGGGAGAAAGGCTACCGCAAGGCCCCGAACTGGTCGCGACCGATTCGCTCGGGCCGGTATTGACCGCCGCTTCTGCTGCAGTCGTTGACACGACGACCGGTGCCATCCTCTGGGAAAAGAACGCAGACGATGTTCGGCCGATCGCGAGCCTGACAAAGTTGATGAGTCTTCTGGTAGTCATTGAATCCGGCTTGTCTCAAGATGTGGAGATTGAGCTCACGACGGAGGATCATACATCCCTCGGTTACAACAACTTCAGCGTCGGAGAGCGGGTCCGCATGCGCGATCTCTTCGCAGCGGCGCTCATCGCGTCCGATAATTCAGCGATGCAGGCACTCGCACGGGCGACGGGGATGAGCCAGGATGAGTTCGTGGAGCGAATGAATACGCGCGCCGCTGAGCTGGGACTCTCGAAGACGATGTTTCTGGATTCGACCGGATTGTCGAGCGAGAACGTTTCTACAGCACGCGAGGTCATACGGCTCGCTGCACACGCATTTCACGAGCCTGACATCGCGGCACTTGCCGACAGAAAGACGTATTCATTTACAGCGGTCAGCGGTACCCCGCATACGGTCTATTCCACGAATCTGCTCCTGGGAAGTATGGTGCAGGTGACTGCTGGAAAAACCGGCTATGTGACCGATTCGGGCTATAATTTCGTCGCCGAAGCCGTCAATGATTCCGGCGATGCGATCATCGCAGCGGTTCTCGGAAGCGATTCGGTCGCTGACAGATTCCAGGATTATAAGATGCTGACCATCTGGACGTGGGCGAATTATAAGTGGCCAGACTGACCTATTTCGTGTAAGGTTAATTTTGTATGGCGGAACGCCGCATCATTATAGCGAACTGGAAGATGAATCTGGATATCGGCGCGAGCTTGAAGCTCGCGATGGATATCCGGAGGCGCTATGAGGACCTCTCTGTGATCGATACCGTCGAGCTGGTTCTCTGCCCCTCGTACGATTCGCTCGCCGTAGTCCACGACGTGATCTCCGGCAGCGGCATCGTGCTGGGAGCTCAGGATGTTTTTTGGCAGGAGAAAGGAGCGTATACCGG
>JBBTUM010000207.1:5537-11954 GCA_038063795.1 Patescibacteria group bacterium
GGAGAGATATCCGCCGCGATGCTTTTGGCAGTCGGCGTGAGTCATGTTATCCTCGGTCATTCAGAGCGCAGGCAGTACTTGCATGAAACAGACGAGATAGTCAATCACAAGGTACGTGCGGCTCTCGCTGCATCTCTCACGCCTATCGTGTGCGTCGGGGAGACGCTTGCTGAGCGCGGCGAGGGAGTTGCCGATCTCGTGCTCGCGCGTCAGGTCATCGAGGGTCTCAAAGGCATTCCACTCACCACCTCACAGCAGCAGCTCATTATCGCGTATGAACCGGTGTGGGTGATCGGTACCGGTCAGGCGGTGGAACCGTCAGCCGCAGCGCATGCAGCGCACGTTATTCGCCAGGCGCTCATTGATCTGTTTCCCATGGAGATAGTGGACAGGCAGACGAGGATCATCTATGGTGGCAGTGCTGACGCAGATAATATAGCAGATTTTGTAACCATAGCGGCGATTCACGGTGCGCTGGTCGGCACCGCAAGTCTGAAGTTAGATACCTTTATGAATCTTGTAGAACGCACTGCCTTATGATCACGACTCTGCATACGCCATTACAAAAAGCGGCTCGCGGTCGATATGCGATACCGGCTTTCAATGTGACGAATCTCGAGACCGCTCAAGTCGTTCTCAGGGCAGCTGCGAAGCTGCGGTCCCCCGTCATCATCCAGACCTCCGAATCGGCGATCACCTACGTAGGACCGGAAACGATCATCTCGATGGTTCAAACGCTTTCAGGCGAGCTCGCGCCGCATGTGCCTGTCATCACGCATCTCGATCATGGAAAACACTTTCATGTTACGGAACGGTGCGTCGCTCTTGGCTACACCTCCATTCACATGGATGCGTCCGAACGGCCATGGTCCCAGAACGTCGCGGTCACGCGGCGGGCG
This sequence comes from Patescibacteria group bacterium, assembly GCA_038063795.1. GTDB lineage: Bacteria > Patescibacteriota > Patescibacteriia > UBA1558 > 2-01-FULL-52-15 > JBBTUM01. Next base: position 6,437 of record JBBTUM010000207.1, read on the forward strand.
GCTCTCTTGGGGCACCGGCGCCGGATCACCGTGCAGGGTGAGCTTGGATATCTGCTGGGATTTGAGGGCATGACGAAGATCAATTTCGATCGGCGGAAGCTGAAAGCTCTCATGACCGATCCGGATCAAGCAGCGGTTTTCGTTACCGCGACCGGCGTTGATACGCTCGCTGTCGCGGTCGGCACTGCGCACGGTTTTTTCCGGGGCAAGGAAAAGATCGATTTCGACCGCCTGGCGGCGATCCAAAAAAAGGTCTCCATACCGCTCGTACTTCATGGAGGTTCAGGCGTCTCGGACGCCGAAATACGGAGGGCGATACGGACCGGTATTCGGATCATCAATCTCGATACCGCGTTGCGTATCCATTTTTTGAACGGCATCCAGCAGGCGATGGCTGCGTACGATCCGAAACAAATGGTCGATATTCGGGTTGTCATGGATGCGGCGCAGCGGAGCATGGCTCGTGAGACTGAGCGTCTCATCAAGCTTGTCGGAAGCGCTCATCAAGCGTAGCAGGAGCACCTATGATTTTTGACTGGATCCTCATCGTTATCATACTCGGAAGCGTCGTGTACATGGGGAGGGTCATGTGGCTCAAGCTCCCGCTTGTCGCTAATGTGAATGTGCGGGCTGTGCCTGGCAGGCGGCAGACGCTCATCAAAAGACAGCTTCTGGAGGATAAGCTGAAGCGCGATTTCAAGAAGCGATGGAACTCATTTACGGACTTCTTTATCAATGAACGTAAAGCTGCGGTCACTCGCTGGTTTTCTTCTCTCTATGGTCGTCTAAAAAATTTCGAACAGGAGTATCGCCACGCGTCGAGAAAGGACCTCTCAACGGACGTTACTCGCACCCAGTCTGTCAATGATATCATCGCGAAAGCGCGCGCGGCGATCGATGCGGAGGACTATGTGAAAGCCGAGCAGGCCTTGATAGACGCTCTCGCGCTCGACGAGCACAACGTGAAAGTGTACACGCTTTTGGCGCAGGTGTACCGCCATCAGGGCGAGTACGATCATGCGCGCGAGACACTTGAGTATATCCTGCATCTGACGAACGAGGATGACGCGGCAGTGTACCGCAGCCTTGCGGATCTCGCACGCGAACGCGGCGACCTGCACGCCGCCCAGGAGGACTACCTGAAATCAATATCGCTTGACCCGAACAATCATAATCATTATCTCGAGCTCGCCGAGGTGTATGCGCTGCTCGGCGATCCGGTGAAGGCTCAGGATGCAGCGCAGAAGGCACTCGCGCTCGCTGCAAATAACCCCAAAATTCTTGACTTTTTGATAGAGAACAGTATACTCTTGCAAGACAAAAATAAGGCGGATGAATATTTGTCGAAGTTGATAGCGGTCAATCCGGAGAACGGAAAGATCCCTTCATTCAAAGAAAAAATTTCTGGGCTCTCAGGAGGCGTAAACTGAGGGAAAGGAGCTCGATAGTAACTGTGCCGGAGTAGCTCAACGGTAGAGCAGTGCTTTTGCCTGCCCGCCAGTCGCCGAGCGCCGATGTAGCTCAGTGGTAGACCCGCCCGCCTTGCTTCGCGTGTGTTTAGTTTATCGGGATAGGGTACGCAAGGCGAAGCGGGCGGGGCAACAGTTTTGCCACCGCCTTCGGCGGGGTGCCGCCAGTCGTTCAGACCCGAACGGGCGGCGGCATAAACTGTCTCAGAGTGATGATACTGTAGTTTGAAAATTAAGCCGATGTAGCTCAGTGGTAGAGCAACAGTTTTGTAAACTGTAGGTCGTCGGTTCGAGCCCGACCATCGGCTCCAGGCGATCGGCAGGCGGGTAAAGCAAAGGTTGGGGGTTCGATTCCTCTCTCCGGGGCTCCACAAAATTGAATGGGTCTGTACCGAAGCGGTCCGCCGCCTACGGCGGGGCAAGCAAACCGGACAGACTGCCACCGCCTTCGGCGGGGTGCCGCCAGCGGCGGCATAAATCTTTCAGAACACGAGAAGCGATGTTTGCAGTATATATTCTGTACAGTGAAATTTTGGGGAAGCATTATGTGGGTCATACGGAGGATCTGAACGTTCGATTGACTCAGCATAATGTGGGGCACGTGAGATCTACAAAAGCAGGTATCCCGTGGGCAGTAGTTCATGTCGAAGAGTATCCCACTAGGCAGAGAGCGTACAGACGAGAGTTACAGATAAAGGCATATAAGCGAGGAGAGGCTTTCAAGAAGCTCGTTAAAAAATAAATGAAACATGGGTCGGTACCGAAGCGGTCAAACGGGACAGACTGTAAATCTGTTGGCCTCGTGCCTTCGAAGGTTCGAATCCTTCCCGGCCCACCACTCGACTCGCCCTTCGCAGAAGCTCAGGGCTCGCTCGTGGTTTCGGCTCATAATGGAGCCTCAACCATTGATACTAAGGAGCGAGGCGAGTGCCCTGAGCAAACCCGCAACAAGCGGGTGAGTCGAATTGGCATTCGTATTCAAGGTCAGCGAGTGAATGTGAATCGAAGGACACGAGATGCAAAAAAGCGATTCAGTATGAAAAAGTACTTTACGTACCTTGCAAGATGTTCAGATAACACTTTGTACACCGGATACTGTACAGATGTTTCGGGTCGTGAAGCTAAGCATAATGCAGGGGAAGGTGCTCGATATACAAGAAGCAGGCGTCCGGTGAAGATTGTTTACTGGGAAGAATTTCAGTCCCGATCTGAGGCTATGAGAAGAGAGTCTCAGATAAAAAGATGGTCCCGCGTGAAAAAAGAATTGTTGATTAATAAGTAATACGCCCATGGTATACTTCGCTACTATCCTGCAATGCTGGAAGTACGGGACGGGGAGCACTTAAACAATCAATATACCTGCGGTCTGATGCCGTTGTAGTTCAGCCCCGACGTCGCAGTCGGGGTCCCGACTCCTGCCTTGCAGGACGTCGGGATTAGTAGACCTACCCGCCAGTCGCCGGGCGCCGAGATAGCTCAGATGGTAGAGCACGTCCATGGTAAGGACGGGGTCCCGGGTTCAATTCCCGGTCTCGGCTCCAGGCGATCGGCAGGCGGGGCACGTCCATGGTAAGGACGGGGTCCCGGGTTTCAGCGACATCTCCGCAGAGCGGAGTGCGCAGATCCGCTCGCGAAGACGAGCGGACAATTCCCGGTCTCGTGCTGATTGTTTGACTCGTGACCTGAGAGGCATCTGTTCGGGGATACACGCGAACAAAAAAATGGTATATACTGACCTCCATGACGCTTTTGGAGTTCATCAGCATAACTTTCGAATTCGCCGGCGGGACGATGGTAGCCTTCACTGCGGTCATGGTCCATCATCGTTTTCTGTCCGAACACCGCGTGGACAATAAGGTCTTCAGTATGATGAAGCGGGAGCAGAAAGTAGGGGTGTTTGGCATCATTTTCCTGACTATCGGCTACCTGCTGCGTATTGCAGTCTTCCTCACCGCGTAGGCTTGATTCTTTCGCCGCGCTGTGGTAGGGTACGTGAGCTTGATGGCACTTGCTTTCAGGCTTCATTACTTATCGAATATCTATGTCACAAGACAATCTTATAAAGCTGGAGTGCACTGAGTGCCGCCATATCAACTATTTCTCGAAGCGCAACAAGAAGACCATAAAGGAGCGCTTGCAGATCAAGAAGTTTTGCGCGTGGTGCAAGAAACATACGCCGCATAAAGAGAACAAGTAACCCATTATGTGCTACGTTTATCTCTTGCGAGATAAACAGGGCAGGATCTATATTGGGTACACTACTAATGTTCAGCAAAGACTTTCGGGACATGTCCGTGGAAAAGTCTACTGGACACGACGCCTTTCAGGTGTCATCATGATTTATTATGAGGCTTACTCTGATAAAGGACTTGCTGAAGATCGGGAAAAGCAACTCAAAATCCGAGGATCAGCATATCAGGCACTTTTAAAGCGAATTGGTCAAAGATAATCTGTTGTGTCTTCGTGGCAGGGGCTTGGGGGCGTAGTGTCAATGGTTAGCACAACGGTCTCCAAAACCGTTTGTCTAGGTTCGAGTCCTAGCGCCCCTGCCACGAAGACATAACTACGCATAATCAATTTTATGGAACAAGAAATTCAACCACAACCACAAGAATTAAATCCTATTCCTCCAAATAATAAAAATAAAATAATCGTTACAGTTATTAGTTTGTTAGTTGTTGCTCTTGTAGTCATTGCAGGTTATTTTATTTTTTCAAAGGGTTCAATGAAGCCAGCTGAAACTCAAACTCAACAAATACCAAAGCAAGCTGATATTACTGACCAGAAGACATATCGGAACGAACAATATGGGTTTGAGTTTAAATATCCACAAAATTTTTTAGTTGGGAAATTTAAACCAGAAGTTACACCATCCAGCAATGTACCACCGGACATACAAGAAAAATTGAGCGATCTAAGCTCGAATAACGCAATAGTATTAGTTGAGTCTGAACAGATGGCTCTATTTTCAAAATCACCAAAAGTCTTATCTGTAGATAGTATTCCGATTGGTGAAGTACCGACTATTAGCATTAAGCCAATTACAACTTCCGCCGATTTTTATCGGAGAGCCTATATTGAAGCAGAATTTTTTTCTGAACCAAAGTTTTCATCAGATTATAAAACTAAAAAAATTCAGATAGGCAACTATCAAGTTACCAAACTACCTGGATATCCAGGACCCTATGGAGACGCGGGATATTATTATTTACTCCCTATTTCAGATAATTTAATCATTGAGTTCACGGCTTTAAAAGAAAAAATTCTGACAAATACTGAAATGACAGAAAGTCATTATGATAAAGTAATTGAAGATATTATTTCTACTTTTAAATTATTTAACTTATCCCAGAACGATATCATTCCATCACAAGCATATAATATTACCCTTTATGCGTACGAAAAAAACGGTAGCCACATTTTTGATGGCGCGGTAATTGCCGCGATTGATACTTCAATCGGTAAAATTATCGCTGAACAGACGGCAGATCAAAACGGCAAAGTTGTTTTTTCTTTGACTTCCGGCAAGGCTTATCGTTTTCAGCCATCTCCGTTGCGAGAAAATCGAGTTGTAGGATTCCTTAATCTTTTTATTCCATTAGAGGAAAATAAACCGCAGACGCTTTTACTCACAGAAATAGGACCTTCAAGTTTTGGTGCACCCGTAGACACCTGCGAAGAAAAGAGTGCAGCGATAAATCTTGCGCTTGAACAGGCGAATTACTGTGAGACAGAATTTGACTGCAAATTACTTCAACCAGGCGGTTTTAGTTGTTCTGTGTACACCAATCAATCATTTGATAGTTCCGTGGTTCTTCAAAGAGTAAGTGATTATGGTAAAGCATGTGGATTCACTCAGTATAAGTGTGCTCAATTGTCACATTCACCGTCGTGTGTGCTTGGGAGATGCCAAATGGGACGGTAGACACCTGCCGTAGAAAAATTTGAAAATCAAACCCTAGTCATAGTTTCAAAGCCGCCGAATTTCCGAAAAACCCCAGTCCGAAACCCGCCCGCATTCCTCCCCAGACCCCTCCTGCGGGCGGGAA
>JBBTUM010000208.1:0-3170 GCA_038063795.1 Patescibacteria group bacterium
ATTCAAGCAACGGAAGGGCAGATAGGTGAGCAAAAGGAGAATGTCGCGGACCTGGTACGGACGTTGTATATCGCCGATAAGCAGAGCAATCTTTTGTATTTGATTGCTTCGACGAACAACCTCGGCGATTATTTAAGCCAGCTGCAATCATTGCAAGGCATTCAGGACGATGTTCTGCTTGGTATTGACGGTCTGAACAATCTGAAAGTCGCGTTGGTTGGCGAGCAGAGTGAGCTCGATGCAAAAAAAGACGATATCAAAGAACTGCAAGTCGATCTTGATTCGAAAACGCAGTCGCTGGAAGATCAGAGGCTGGTAAAATATTCTTTGGTCAATGATACACGCGGCGAAGAACAAAAGTATCAACAACTGCTGGAAGACCTGAAGGGTGAACAGAGCAGGATCAATAACGATATCGTCAGCCTCGAGCAAGTTGCCCGTGAGAAACTCAACCGCCAACTGCAAGGTCAGGAATACGACCTCGGCAGCGGACCGATGGCCTGGCCGGTTTCCTCACGGACAATCACGGCCTACTTCCATGACCCCGACTATCCATACCGCAACATCTTTGAACACCCGGCACTCGATATCAAGTCGTCACAAGGCACGCCCATACACGCTGCTGCATCAGGCTATGTCGCTCGTGCAAAAAACGCTGGCCTCGGGTACAGCTATATCATGCTCATCCACGATAATGGCCTCTCGACCGTCTATGGCCATGTCAGCAAGATAGTGGTCGAGGAAGGCTCGTTCGTGACCCAGGGGCAGATCATCGGGAACTCAGGCGGCACTCCGAGAACGGCAGGCGCCGGGAACCTCACGACCGGTCCGCATCTCCATTTCGAGATCCGGCTGAATGGCATTCCCGTAAACCCCTTGAATTATCTTCCGCAGTAAATAAAAAAACATCGGGTCCCTACGCCCGATGTTTTTTGAGTGGTAAAAAAACGATGTCCTTCTCAATCGGTTTCGTACCGATCACGCGCTGGCTGATCACTATCTCGGACCAATTCGTACGGAGCTATTTTACCGGAAGCCCGAAAAAGCTGTAACACGAACTCGCGCCTCGCGTCGTCGCCCTGCTCCCATGCTTCCCGCAACTGCTTATCTTTATACGGGAGAAACCATGCTATCGGAAGCTCTGCGCCGCTCGTAAAATCTGCAGCCCAGTCATTAAACTGCTTGATGAGTTCGCTTCGAGCCGCATATTCTTCCTCACGGCGTACCGCCCGTTCCATTGATGCATGTATCCCCATAGAAGCATTGTGTGGTGAAATCCCGAAACCGTCAAGAGAGCGTTTACAAGCAGCCTGCCGTAGGCTACAATACTACGCATGGGTCGCGAGCTTCTCAATTTCAAAATGTTTCTGACCATGCTTTTTGCGTTTATGGTGGGGTACGCCATCATGACCTATGGCAGGCTGGTCGTCGAGGAAATAGGGCGATATGATCGAGCGCTCTCGAACCGAACACATATCATTGAACGGGCGAAAGCAAAACCCATTACGGTGAGAGGGTTATATCTTACCGCCTCTTCGGCGGCAAGCTCCAAAACGCGCCAGCGGATCATAGACCTCATCAAAGAGACCGAGCTGAACTCGGTCATCGTCGACATCAAGGACTACACAGGCAATATCCTCTATGACAGCGACCTTGCTCTCGTCAATGAGCTGGACACGGAGCGCATTGTCATGCGCGATGTCGCGGGCATTGTCGACGAGTTCCACGCCGCAGACATCTATGTCATTGCCAGACAGACTGTTTTTCAGGACCCGGCGCTCGCCCAAGCAAAGTCGGAGTGGGCGATCACAGTGCAGGGCGGGGGACTGTGGCGGGACTACAAAGGACTCTCGTGGGTCGACCCCACGAGACCTGAGGTCTGGCAGTACAACTTCGCCATCGCACGCGAGGCAAGCAAACTCGGATTCGATGAGATCAATTTTGACTATGTGCGCTTTCCAAGCGACGGAAATATTCGGACAGCCGTCTACGCAAATTTGAATGAGTCGAAAGCCGAGACCATGCGAGGATTTTTCTCGGCGCTAGACGAGTCGTTGAAGCGCTCTCGCGTTTATACATCGCTTGACCTCTTCGGTCTGGTGCTTGAATCAGGTGATTTTGATCTGAATATCGGCCAAACACTTGCTGTCGCTCTTGATACCGTGGACTATATATGCCCCATGACCTACCCCTCGCATTACCCAGCCGGTTACCTTGGCCTCGCGAATCCCGCAGATCACCCGTATGCCGTCGTCAGTAATGGCCTGAAGAAAGCCCAGGCGACATTCGCGGACGCCGAACGCACACAGCTCAGGCCGTGGGTGCAGGCATTCGACCTCGGCGCTGTGTACGATGGTCAAAAGATACGGGCGCAGATCACAGCGATCGAAGAAACGGATCGGACGGCCGGTTGGATGCTCTGGAATGCATCAAATAACTATACTGCGCGCGGGCTCTTGCCCGATGAGCGATCGACGGCCCTGCGTTACGACGTAGAAATGTAAAAAAGAAAAAAATTATCGCACATATCATATGAATAAGAAATATCTAATCACAACCGGCATCATCCTCATTCTTGCCGTCATCATAGGAGCACTCACTATGACACGATACGACTCAAAGAACGGAACGAGCGCCGCAAAGAACGGCGACACAGTTACCGTGCACTATACAGGTAAGCTAACCGATGGCACAATTTTTGATTCGAGCCTCGACAGGGGAACGCCGTTCACCTTCACGCTAGGCGCAGGCCAGGTAATCAAGGGCTGGGATCAGGGCATCCTCGGCATGGAGATCGGCGAGAAGAAAACGCTTACCATCCCCCCTGAGCTTGGCTACGGCGCAGGCGGCTACCCGCCGGTCATCCCACCGAATGCCACGCTCATCTTCGACGTTGAGCTTATCAGTATCCCCTAGTTAAAATAGTCACATTTGACGGCAACCCGACTCTGTACTACGGTTACGGTGATCCGGGCGTCGGGCAGAACAGTGGCCACGTACGAGGACCCTCCTGTGGGCCAGGCGAAATCCTCGTGCGTCTATCCCGCACATCCCTCCCGGACACAGGTGGCGACGCTCAAAGACGCTCTCCAAGAGCGTCGAGTCGCCACCCTTCTTTTTTTTATTACGTTCGCCCGAAAACCCCGTCGCTCAGTCGTTCAGACCCTGCC
>JBBTUM010000209.1:0-3254 GCA_038063795.1 Patescibacteria group bacterium
CTTTCTCCTGCAATGGTTTCCCGGAGCCCTTCGTGATGCCTGCCGCTTTTTTCAGAAGTTCGGCGGCCGGCGGAGTCTTCAGGATGAAGGTGAATGTACGGTCCTCGTAGACGGTCAATACCACCGGGGCGATCTCTCCCATGTTCTTCTTCGTAGCCTCGTTGAATTTCGCGCAAAAGTCCTGGATGTTCACTCCATGAGGCCCGAGCGCGGTCCCGACCGGTGGCGCTGGATTCGCCTGTCCGCCCGGCAATTGAAGCTTGATGATGATTTTTATCGGTTTTGCCATATATCGTTCGCTGTATGTTCATGCATAACGCACGGAGAGGCGCCGCGGTTATACCTTCTTAATTTGCAGAAAATCGAGCTCGACCGGTGTTTCACGTCCGAACATTGAAACGAGCACCTTGATCTTGCCGCGAGCCTCGTCTATCGCTCCTACCTTCCCTTCGTATCCCTTGAAGGGTCCATCGATGATCTTGACCGCAATACCGACTTTCACGTCGATCTTGTACTCTGGCTCTTCGACGCCCATGCGGCGGCGGAGCTCCTGTATCTCAGTTTCTGAAACAGGGGTCGGCGTTGTCCCTGATCCGACGAAGCCTGTCACATTCGGCGTGTTCCTGACAACGTACCACGACGCATCCGTCACGATCATGTTCACGAGGACATATCCCGGGAAGATCTTCTCTCGCACGGTTCGCCGCTTTCCGTTCTTGATCTTTATCTTCGTCTCGGTCGGGATCAGCACATCGAAGATCTTATCTTCCATGTCCATCGACTCGATACGCTGGCGCAGGTTACGGGAGACGTTCTCCTCATAACCAGAGTAGGTATGGATCACATACCATCGCTTTCCATGCTGTTGTGTTTGGCGCGGCATAGTACGTATTACAATAAGGGGAAGAGAACAAACCGCTCAAGGATAAGATCAATCAGTCCCAAAAAAAGAGCGATACCTATCGAGACGGCGATCACCATGATCGTATGGTCTTTCGTCTGCTTGCGGGAAGGCCAGACTACTTTTTTCAATTCTGCGATGCTTTCCCTAAAATATTCAATGAGTCGATTCATATTTTTTCGCTAATCTCCGCGAATTTCTTCTGATTTTATGGAAATAGATGTTACTTAAAACAGCCCTGCGGGCTATTCACATCCCGTACTCTACCATGCCGCCGGAGAAGAATCAAGACTTCGTTCGCAGTAGCAGGTCAAGGAGAACGGTCTTCGCAAGAACCGCGCACTCATAACCTAAAACAAGAGCGATGATAAGCGCAACGACGGCAATGGTCAAAAGCGTCCGCTTGTTTCCGATCATGAGATCGGTATTTCTGATGACGAAAAGCGAACGCATCGAAGCCGTGACCGCGAGCACTGCGATGAGCAGGAAGAGCACGTGCGAAGCCAACATATTATTGACGACGAGCGAGCGCACTCCCGCATCAAAGAAAAGAACGCGAAACGCACTGCTACTGACAACCGTCAACAGATACGCCCCAGAGACCACTGTCAGGATCAGACCAACGATAACAGCCATGCAGGGGGAAATAAATTGTTAGATGTCGAGATTCTTCACGTTCTTCGCGTGCGCCTGAATGTAGCGCTTGCGAGGCATCACGTCGGAACCCATCAAAATATCAAAAGTCTCATCCGCTTTCGCGGCATCAACGATCGTGACACGCTTCATCATTCTCTTCGCGGGATTCATGGTCGTCTCCCAGAGCTGATCGGGGTTCATCTCTCCCAAGCCTTTATAGCGCTGGATATTGAGCCGAGGGGTTTTTTGGACTTCTCGCGAAGCATCCTCCGTTTCCACGGGAGCTTCGCCAGACGACTCCTCTCTGCTCGCCGCGACGGCCGCATCAAGCTCTTCGTCAGAAACGCCGAACTCCTTCCGCGCACGGCGCAGGTCGTCATCGCTGTACGCATAGACAACGTCCTTGCCGTACTGAACCCGATACAGCGGCGGCTGTGCGATATAGATATTTCCCCGTGTGATCAGATCGGGGAAGTAGCGATAAAAAAGTGTCAACAGAAGCGTCCGAATATGCGCTCCGTCCACATCAGCATCGGTCATGATGATGACCTTGCCATACCGCAACGATTCATGATTGAACTGCTCTCCAATGTTCGTTCCCATGGCGATGACAAGGGACTTTAGCTCGTTGTTAGCGAGCATTTTGTCAAGTCGCGCCCGTTCAACATTCAGTATCTTCCCACGCAGCGGCAAGATCGCCTGAAATTCGCGGTCACGTCCCTGCTTCGCGCTGCCACCTGCAGAATCACCCTCCACGATATACAGTTCTGCGCTCGCTGCGTCGCGCGTGCTGCAGTCAGCGAGCTTCCCGGGAAGCGTCAATCCTTCAAGCGCCCCTTTCCGTAACACCGTCTCACGCGCCGCACGGGCGGCAAGACGTGCTTCGGCTGCAAGCAGGCATTTACCAAGGATCTCTTTCGCATCGCGAGGATTTTCCTCAAGAAAAGCTGTAAAATAATCAGCAAAAACACTCTCCACGATGGGTCGGACTTCCGCATTACCAAGCTTCGCCTTGGTCTGGCCCTCGAACTGAGGGTCAGGCAGTTTGACGCTGATGATTGCGGTCAAACCTTCACGGACGTCATCAGATGTCAGGTTGTCATCTTTCTCCTTCAGAAAACCGTTCGAACGCGCATACTTGTTCAGCACGCGCGTCAGTGCCGTTTTGAAACCAACCAGATGCATGCCTCCCTCGATCGTATTGATGTTGTTCGCAAAGGTATAGACGACTTCCCGATACTCCCCGGTATACTGCAGAGCGACTTCGACGGTCACGTTGTCCTGCTCCTTCTCCACATAAAAAACCTTTTCCTGCTTCACCTCGACATTGTGATTCAAGAATTTGACGTATGTCGAGATACCGCCTTCAAAGTGGAACGTGTACTGCTTCTTCGCATTCGCCGTCCGCTCGTCGGCAAGATAGATCGTCACGCCTTTCGTCAGATAGGCCTGCTGTCGGCAATGATCGAGGATGGTATTCCAATCAAAGTCGAGCTCCGTAAATATGGTCGCGTCAGGCTTGAAGATCTGGATCGTGCCAGTTCCCTGCGCTTTTCCGATCGGCTTCACTATGGCTTTTGGCTTACCGCGGGCGTACTCCTGCATCCACAATTTTCCGTCACGCTTGACCTCGGTCCGCATATAGGACGAAAGCGCATTGACCACAGATACCCCAACGCCATGGAGACCGCCAGACACTTTGTAGCCGCCTTCGCCG
>JBBTUM010000210.1:0-1881 GCA_038063795.1 Patescibacteria group bacterium
ACAGACACCGCAGGTCGCGCCGTTCGTACACGTAAACCCCGAGTCGCACTCAGAGTCGCGATGACAAGAGACGACACTGCCGCCAGTGCACGTGCCGGCAGCACAGTCATCATCGCTCACGCACGCGACATTCTTATTGTTGCTGCACACGTTGCGGCAGCCGAAACATCCGAAGAGCGTATCCTGCGTGAACGTCTGCGTCGCGGGATCAAAGGTAACACTGGAGTCATCAGAATAGGGAAATCCGACATACCCCTTGAACTCGTCAGTGCTGTTATAGAGCGACAGCACTGTAGCATGCTCGCTCGCACCGATGGACCATGCCGGGTAGGTAGGACTCTGCATGTGGTAGAAATATGCGTTACACGGATTGCCGCTGCAGTCGGCGCTCGAAGCGCAGCTATCAGCAGGGTCGTTACTGCAATAGCCGAACTTTCCGACGATCGGGACGCCGCTTGCGGGCAGATCCGCACACGCAGCCCCGCTGGCACACTGGCCGGTCGGTGCGCCGTCGAAACACACCCACCCATATTGACCCGACCACGCGCAGCCCTTTACAAAATCGTTCGTTCCATCCAGCGCTCCAGTCAGACTGATGCTGACGCCATACTCGGTATCTGCGGCTCCATCGCTGCACTCGTACTCCAGAAGGCCGTCATTATCGAAATCGTTGAAACAGTTCAGGCTGACCCAGCCCAGGCCCATCTGATCCGTCGCGGGCGGCCTGAATTTGTAAGCGTTCCACAGCCATCCCCGAACGTCATTCTGGCCGAAGAGGCGCTTCACCACGGTGAATGACGCGAAAGAAAGCACGATAAACGCCGCGATGATGAACACATAGCGGGATCCCCTGAAAAGGAATGTCTGCTGCTTCGACTTCATACTATGGTGGCGGACAATCGCCGACGTTCGGATAATATGTCGGGTGCGTATACCCGGGCACGCTGAGGCACAACAGATCGATGAGGTTCCTCTTGGTCAGCTGCACTGTAAGCGGATTATCAGTCAGGATCAACTTACCCTCGGCCCCACTCGGCGCGTCTGCGATCATGAGAATGCCATCAAAATACCCCGCGAAGATCCCTCCCGTGCCGTGGACGCCCGAACCGGTATTGAGGGCAAGGCCTGCGCTATCCTTGTAGCAGGCGCGGACGCCTGCCGCGATGTCATACTTCGGGCTGGCTGGTGTCCCATAATTCGGCGTGCCAACCCCAACGGTGGCTGCCGGGTCAACCAGACCGTAGACGCCCTTCCGCTGACCGAAGATATCGCCTGAGCCGGGTGTCGTCAGCGCATACCCCACAATGCCTCGATGCACTGTCGTACTCAGCCCCGAGATCTTCTCGGCAAAGGTCTGCAGCCCTACAGCGTTCACGCTGTAGCCGCGAACCCCCGCATCGAGCGTCGAAAATCCTCGCGCAGCCTCGCCATTCTGGATGACGGCGTCATTGATGTTGACCTTGATGGCATTCGTGTTGTTCACGGTCGTCAGCGCAAACACTGAGATCCCATTGCCGGTGTTCGATGCGTCGATCGCGTATCCGGTCCCCAAGGTGCAGGTGCTCGTGCTTTCATTGCAGAGAAGCCCTCCGGCTGCTTCCACGAGATTCGCGACGGTCATGGTGCCGGCGGCTGCGCCGTTGCCACTGACATTCACCGACCCCACGAACTGAGCTGCGAAGGCTCCGCTCTCACCTCGACCCATCACCGCATAGACCTCCTGACCGACACCGCCCTCTGCAGAAGCCGCAAGTCCGAGTCGCTCCTTCCCGTATCCGAACACCCCAATGTCGACGTTACTCGGGAATGATGCGGGATCCGTGAAGGCGTTCCTGGCATAGACACCTATCCGTCTGCTATTGGGGTTCGCGAGCTCTACCG